>JAGQVX010000086.1 GCA_020437755.1 Flavobacteriales bacterium | reverse complement strand
ATAACGCAGTGTGTTTTTAACCAGCAGCCCTTCGTCCTCCCTTCCTCTTGCTCTTCCTCTTGCTCTTCCTCTTGCTCTTCCTCTTGCTCTTCCTCTTCCTCTTCCTCTTCCTCTTGCACTCACTCTTGCTCTTCCTCTTGCACTTGCGCTTGCACTTGCACTTGCGCTTGCACTTGCACTTGCGCTTGCGCTTGCACTTCCTCTTGCACTTGCACTTGCACTTCCTCTTGCACTTCCTCTTGCACTTGCACTCACTCTTTACCAATGCTCATTTCTCCCAATCAAAACTGAAAAAGCCCCGCCAATTGGCGGGGCTTTTTTAAGCAATCAAGGTTAAGTAAGTGCGATTACTTCTTAATGATCAGTCGATCAGTAACCACAGTATCACCGTTGGTTATCTGGTACAGGTAAACACCTTCAGCGATGTCGCCTGCATTGAATTCAACTCGGTTGAGTGATCCACCCTTAACTTCCTGGTTGAAGATATCAGCTACCTTCTGACCCGACAAGTTGTAGATCTGGATCGTTACTTTACCGTCTTCAATCATCTTGAACTCGAAAGTAGTGTGCTCCATTGCTGGGTTCGGATAAACCTTGTGCTCAATTACAGCTGAGGTTTCTTCACCCTTGCTCTCTTGAATGTCATTCAAGTGAGGACCATTACCACCTTCTGCTTCAGGATTAGACATCAGGTCTTCGAACGAGATGGTCTGAGTTACAGTGATGCTGTTGCCTGAACAATCCATGGCAGTCCAGGTACGTACGATTTCATATCGTGGGCAGCAATCTGCGTTGAACGCAAAGTCACCGGCACCTGATACTTCGTATTCGCTATCATTCTCAACAACCAATCCGTTGTAGTAGAACCATCCACCGTTTCCGTATTCACCGTTAACGTTGTTAGCTGCTACACCTACCTGGTATCCGTAGAAGAAGTTAGATGGAGCGTGCGACAACAACAGTTCTGAACCAGCGTAGTCTCCGAATCCTGTAAGAACTGCTGAGCTGCTGTTTACGATGTAGTAAGTCCAGTTGAGGTACTCATCACCAGCCAGGTTGAAGTCATCTTTGTAGCTGGTTGGGAATCCTTGAGTAGTCCACTCATCCCAGTTCATACCATCCATGAACCATACGTCAATGTTCCATCCGTTTGAAGCATCCATAGCACTTGAAACTGAACCGTAAAGGTGAGCTGTTCCATCTTCGAACTCAACGAAGTAAGCTTCGATAGTTTGGTAGAACTCATCACCGTTAGGGAAGTTCTGCAACCACAGTGACCAATCTGGATTGTAGTATGGGCTCTCTGGAGTGCTCAACATACAATCGGCAATTGAACCTTCTGCAGGTACATCACCTACGATCTCTTCACTGTACGATACTTCAACATCGTTGTCACAGTTGTCAGTAGCAGTCAATACTGGTGCAGCAGGTACTTCACCTTCACAATCAACTACCATATCTTCTACTTCCATGTCAAACTCAGGAGCTGTTACATCGTTGATGTAGATGTTGTAGCTAACGCTGTTCATGTTGAAACAGTCATCAGTAGCGTAGTATGTAACTACGATCATTCCGTTTCCACAATCATCAACGTCTTCGTTTACATCCATCTCAACAGATGCAGTTCCACAGTTGTCAGTAGCTGTCAATACTGGGTACGCTGGTACGTCTCCATAACATTCTACTTCTACATCAGATACTTCCTGATCGAATACTGGTGCAGCATCGTCATAGATGTAGTATGTGGTTTCAGCTGTTGCAATGTTACCACATGCATCAGTTGCAGTCCAGTGACGAACAACCATGTATGAGTTAGCACATTCTCCTTCGATGATTTCGTCGTTCGAAGTTACTGTTACATCGCCACAGATGTCCATAGCTTCAGCTTCTGAAGTTGGCAATTCATTCTCACATGAGATTTCATTGTCCGAAGGAACATAAGTGAATTCAGGAGCTGTGTTGTCAACATAAACCAATGTAATCACTTGCTGAGCTGTGTTTCCACAATCATCTGTTGCAGTGAATGTGTTGATTTCTGTGTACTCATTTGGACAGTCTCCAGGTACAACTTCAACGTCCCATGCTACGTCTACCATTTCGTCACATACATCGTATGCGAATGGAGCCTCAATCTGGATAATAGCGCCACACTCGAATTCATAGGTTTCGTTACCACCTTCGAAGTAAGGAGCTGTAGTATCAACAATAGTGATTACCTGAGTAGCTGAAGCGGTGTTGCCACAGTTGTCAGAAACCGACCAGGTACGGATGATGCTGTACAGACAGTCATTGTCCTGGATTGATTCTTCAAATACAACTTCCAACTCGTCATCACAGTTGTCTTCAGCACCTACCTGAGCAGGAGCAGGGATGTCATTGCCACATTCGATAGTCGCATCGGCTGGAACACCGAACAACTCTGGAGCAACGTTATCATACAAGTGGATGATTTGCTGTGCAGTAGCAGTGTTGCCACAAGCATCAGTTGCAACGTAATCACGGATGATTACTCCTGCACATCCACCAGAAACCTGGCTGTCAGTGTAAGTGATCACAACTTCATTGCAGTTGTCAGTTGCAGATACGAGGATCGCATCGTCAATCTGATCACATGGCATGTCAACATCTACTGAGTATGGATCGAAAACAGGAGCAGTAGTATCGATCACAGTAATGATCTGTTGAGCTACTGATTCGTTTCCGCAAGCATCAACAGCGATGAAGATGCGTACCATAGTGTAAGTATTTGGACAGTTACCTGGCTCAGTTACAGGAAGTACAGTGATGAATGCATCACCACAGTTGTCTTCTGCAATTGCGTCTTCCAATACGATCTCAGCGTCACACTCATAAATAGCGTCTGCAGGAACGTAAGTGAATACAGGAGCCTGGTTGTCATATACATAGATGTTCTGAGTAGCAGTGCTGCTGTTACCGCAGTCATCTGTTGCTGTGAACGTACGAACAATCTGGTATGCGTTAAGACAAGAACCTTCGATGATAGCATCCGCAAATGTTACTGATACCTCACCGCAGTTGTCTGTTGCCGAAGCATTGAGAGCTGGAATCTCCTCTTCACATGAGTATTCGTTATCCGAAGGTACTTCTGTGAATTCAGGAGCTGTAGTGTCCACAACAGTGATGGTTTGTGTCATTTGAGTCTGGTTGCCACAGTTGTCAGTAGCTTCCCAGGTACGGAGAATAGTGTAGTTGTTTGGACAATCTCCATCAACGATCTCTTCTCCGAGGTACTCAATTGATACATCTTCATCACAGTTGTCATCGGCAGTTACACAGTCACCTGATGCAGTTGCCCACACAAAGTCACTGATTGTAAGGATCGCTGATCCCAATTCGCCGTCAGTAGCTACGATACCGAATCCGATAACGTCTCCTGCCTGACAGTTCAGAGTGATATCACCCGACTGGCTACCAAACAATCCATCTGTAGTCAATTGGTACTGAACACCATTCACATAGTAAGCTGGGTCGTAGAATGATCCATCTTCATCAAAAGTGGTGTAATCCCAATGGAATGAATAGCTAGCCGTTTCAGGACAAGCGATTGTTGCCTGGGTCTGTACGCCATTATCACCGTTGTCATTTCCTTCGATGAACAATTCAGTAGCAGTGATCTGGATTGAACCGTCACCTCCACCTGTAGACAATGTCCAGTTTTCAGGAGCGAAGTAACCTTCAAATCCGGTTCCTTCTACTTGTTCGCCACATTCGGCAACACCTGGTACGTTGTCACACTCTACAGTAAGGTCGGCAGGGAATTCAGTGAATTCTGGAGCAACCTCATCGTACAAGTGAATAATTTGCTGCGCGTCAGCAGTGTTTCCACATGCGTCAACTGCGATGTATGATCGGATGATCACACCTGCACATCCACCTGAAACTTGCTCGTCGCTGTATGAGATTTCAACACCACCACAGTTGTCTGTAGCACTTACGAAAATCGCATCGTCGATCATGTCACATGGCATGTCAAGGTCGATTTCGTATGGGTCAAATACTGGTGCAGTTGTGTCAACTACATAGATCCACTGGCTTGCTGAGCTAGAGTTACCACACTCATCAACTGCAGTGAAAGTACGCTCGAATGAGTACTCGTTTGCACATTCTCCTTCGAATACTTCACCATCGTTATAAGTAACTACTGCATTGCTACAGTTGTCTTCAGCAGTAGCCATGTCCAAAGTGATGTCTTCATCACACTCGAATGTGGCCGCGTCAGGAACGTAAGTGAACTCAGGAGCAGTTGTGTCAACTTTATTGATAGTCTGAACCATCATAGCCATGTTGCCACAGTTGTCAAATGCTCTCCAAATACGTGAAAGTGTTTCTTCACCCGGACAGTCACCTGCTTCGATCTCTTCAGTCAATTCCAAAGTTACATCGGCGTCACAGTTGTCATCTGCCGTTGGCATTTCAACTGCTGGATATTCATCCGAACATTCGATAGTCTGGTTTGCTGGGAATTCAACGAACCATGGGTTAGTAGTATCAACGATTGTTACCACTTGCTGCGCCATAGTGTCATTCTCACAGTAGTCGATACCTACCCAGGTACGAACAATCAGGTATGAATCTTCACAGTCATCACCATCGTCCATGATTTCTTCTGAGTAGATGATCTCAACTTCCAATGCACAGTTGTCAACGCCATAAACGTCACCGGCATCGAAGTAATCACCGTTATCCATCATCTGTACATCGCTGCACTCAAGAGTTTCGTCAGCTGGCACGTTTTCAAGTGATGGAGCAGTTGTGTCAGTAATTACGATGTACTGCTCTACTTGAGCGCTGTTTCCACATGCATCAGTAGCTTCGTAAATTCTCCACAATACACCCATACAACCTCCTGAGTTCAGGATCTCTTCAATGATTACAACTTCAGCTGAACCACAGTTGTCTGTAGCTTCCAAAGTGTATCCATCAACGTTTTCACACTCGATATAAGTGTAGAACTCGTAATCAACAAATTCAGGAGCAGTAGTGTCAACAACAGTAATTACCTGCTCTGCAGTTGCCGTGTTTCCACAGTTGTCAGTGGCAGTGTAGATACGTACTAAAGTGTACTCATTTGGACAATCACCCTGGATCATGTCTTCGTTCACAGAAATGGCAACATCAGTGTCACAGTTGTCTTCAGCAATTGCAGATGCAGCTGGAATTTCCTGGTCACACTCGAGTGTCATGTCTTCCTGAACTTCAGTAAACCATGGGTTGGTGTAGTCATATACATAGATGTTCTGGGTAGCAGAGTTGCTGTTGCCACAGTCATCAGTTGCAGTAAACGTACGTACGATGGTGTATGAATTCTCACACTGTCCTTCGATCATTTCATCAGCAAAAGTCACAACTACAGAACCGCAGTTATCTTCAGCCTCAGCATTGATTGCTGGAATCTCCTCTTCACATGAGTACTCATTGTCTGAAGGTACAAAAGTGAATTCAGGAGCTTGCTCGTCAACTACAGTCAACGTCTGTGACATGCTGGTAGCATTACCACAGTTGTCGGTGATAGTCCACGTGCGGATCAAAGTGTAGTTTCCTGCACAGTTTCCTGCAATTGTTACTTCTCCGTCGAAAGAAAGTGTAACCATTGTACAGTTATCCTCGTAAGAGATATTATCAGACACAGCAGGAACATCATCACAAGGTACAGTAGCGTCCATTGGGAATGATGTAAATTCAGGAGCTTCATTGTCGATCAAAGTAATAGTTTGAACGGCAGTAGCAGCGTTACCACAGTCATCAGTAGCAGTGTAAGTGCGGATAATTGTACCGGCACAACCTTCTTCAGTCAACTCGTCTTCAAAAGATACTTCAACCGAACCACAGTTATCAGTAGCTGTGAAATCAACTGAGTAGCTGATGTTATCACAAGCCATATCAACAGCTGCGTCATAAGCATCAAATACAGGAGCAGTTGTATCCTGAACGTGGATCACCTGAATGAATTGATTCATGTTCTCACACTCATCAACAGCAGTCCATACTCGGAAAATAGTGTAGTTTCCTGCACAATTGCCCAATTCGATTTCTTCGTTGAACGTCAAAACAATTGCATCAACAGCCGAACAGTTGTCTGTAGCAGTTACTTCAGCAACAGCTGGAATGTTGTCACATTCTGCAATTACTTCCTCCGATGGCAGGCCTGCAAATACAGGAGCCTCATCGTCAATCACAGTAATCGTTTGAATACGAAGTGTTGAGTTACCACAGATATCTGTAGCAGTCCAACGACGGTAAACCGTGAACTCGTTTGGACATTCACCTGGTTCCATAACGTCTACCGGTCCTTCGATTTCAACATCACCTACACAGTTATCTACTGCTTCAACTTCAGCAATAGCTACCGGATATTCATCACAGTCAACTACAACGTCATCAGGGAATACAGTAAATTCTGGTCCGATTTCGTCAAGTACAATGATAGTCTGCTGAATCAACGTTGCATTCAAACAATCATCTTCAGCACGGTAGAAATAAGTGAATTCAGTGTCGTTAGGACAATCCGCATCGTTTGGAACTGGATTGCACTCAGCATCAACGTTCACGTCACCGTGTCCGTCAACAATTTGTCCGTCAACCAATCCTTCGAAAGTAAACCAACCTGACATACCGTAATCACAGTTCTTGTTGTTGGCTCCCATTCCAATTTGGAATCCGAAGTAGTAGTTTGATGGCATGTGGTAGAAGTACAGCACGTCGCCGGCAAGGTCGCCCTGTCCGTAAGCTGCAGAAATTCCGCCAACCAATTCATAGTAAGTCCACGACTCATAGAGGTCGGGCTGGGCACAGCCTAGATCGTCCTTGTAGCTTCTTCCCATTGAAGACCATGCATCCCAATCTGATTTATTTTCAAACCAAAAATCAAGTTCAAAAATCTCGCTTGGGTTCTCATCATTTACCACTGTTCCGTACAGGTGTGCTGTTCCATCAACAAACTGATCGAAGTGACCGCCATTGGCGTCAAATACGAAGTTGGCTGATGTTACATACCCGTCCATATAGCCTGAAGGCAACCAGAAAGCCCAGTCATCTCCAGGTCCAAATGCTGTAGAGAGGGAACAGGTATCTGTAAGTTCTCCTGTATTCGACTCGTAGATTTGTACATCTACAGTTTCTCCCATGCAAGCATCATATGCTGTAAGGTCTTGTGGTGCAGGAACGTCCTCCAGACAAGGTACCTCAATGTAAGCATCGTAGTCCTCGAAAATAGGACCTTCAGTATCAACAATTGTAACAGTAAGGGTCTGCGAAGCGCTGTTACCACAAGCATCCGTGATAGTAACGGTCTTGTAGCAGAGTCCTGTAACCGGACAATCAAAGTCGCTTCCGTATTCCCATACTACTTCAAATGAAACATCTGAGCAGTTGTCTTCCGCTGTTGGGAAAGGAACGTAGTTGTTCAAGTATGCAGCGAGGTCTTCCTCGGTTGTTACCAATGAACATTCTACAGTTACATCATCAGGGAATGAAGTAAACCAAGGAGCTACTTCGTCAACTACTGTGATGATTTGAGTACACATGGCATTCAAATCTTCATATGAAGCGTTGAATGTACGTGCAATCATAACCGGACACTCACCGTCCTCAGAAATCACGTCGTCAGTAAATGACAAAACGTAATCGCCTACACAGTCGTTGGTGATTACGTTTGGAATTCCGGTGTTGAGTGGATCAAGTTCTGTTTCGCAAGAAACGGTAATGTCGTCCGGACACTCAATGCTGAGTTCAGGAACACATCCGCTGCATGAGTATGCAAAACATCCGAAGAATACGTTACCTTGATCACCGCCGTTCTCGTTTACGTTGCCCAAAGTGATTTCAACCTCCATTCCAAGGTATGCCGACAAGTCGATGCATGCCTCAGTGTAGAATGGGGTGTCATTCGCTTCGATGTGAGCCATCGTCCATACTTCTACACCGTCAAACGCGATGTAAGAGTACTGAGAAGGGTTGTCACCTTCAACGGTTAATGAAAAATATTCGAAACACAAATCGCTAACATTGTTCGGAATAGTTACCGTTTGCGCTGCCGTTGTTACGGTTGGCAAATCTGCACAGTATCCACCGGTCCAGATCGACTGAACACAATTGTTAGGGGATACGCCGATTACTCCCGACCAATCATTTGGCGTGAGCACGTCCGTACATGCGGTCGAAACTTCTATTGACCAACCATCCAACGGAATGTTGGGGGCGTTATCGCATGGTTCAGTCAATGACACCTGCTGACCGCCATCGTTCGCCGGATGGAAAACAAAGTTAGGGTCAGTAGAAAGAGAGGATTGAGCATTAAGGTAGCTAATGCTGATTAGTGAAAACAATAAAGTTAGGATGATGGTAGATACCACCTGAGCAACCTGATTACCCGTCGAGGCAATTGCAGCCACTCTACATTCAGACACAGTAGAATGTTTCATGGAATAGAATTTAATTAAACAATTAAAAAAGCAATAAGCGTGTAAAACTCGTAAGGGGGGTAAGTCTTCCGCAGAGAATGGGAGACAGGTAGGATTGTTTTCAGAGGCAAATATACGACGATTTCGACGAATGATGCAAATATTTCGATAAAAATATTTTTTCGGCTGATGAAAAGCTGATTTTGCAGGATGATTTAAATCGGTATGAAAGGCACGTTTTCCTTGATTTTTAAGGCGATTCCTTGATAAACGGAAACCAACTTGCCAATTCGAATTATATTTGGCGCATGCTCACAACTGAATATGGAATTTGCCTCCTTCCTGTTGTTCCGGGAAGAAAAGAACCGCGAGATGCGTCGGAAATGACCACCCAGTTACTATTTGGCGAATGCTACGCCATTCTCGAAATGCAGGAGAAATGGATCCTGATTCGGTCACTGAGTGATCAATACGACTGTTTCATTGATCGAAAGCAACACTTTCCACTTTCTGAAGAAGAGCTCAACGCCCTGCAAAATGCCAAACGCGCAGTCATACGAAGTCCATTTGCCACATGCAATCCCTTTGGCTCGCAATTGCTATTGCCGGGAGGTAGTCTGCAGGTTCCGGGTAAATTGGATGGTGTCGCCGGATTTGAAGTGCCTTCAGTGCCGCTGGAAGAAGAACTCTCCCGCTTGGCTAAAATGTACATTGGCGCGCCCTACTTGTGGGGAGGCAAGACCGTGCTGGGTATTGATTGCTCCGGCTATATGCAAGTCGTGTTCCGTATGGTGGGGATTGACTTGCCCCGTGATGCCTGGCAGCAAGCTCTCCACGGTGATGTGGTAGACTTCGTCGAAGAATCGCGAACAGGTGATCTGGCCTTTTTTGATAACGATGCCGGAAAAATTACGCACGTGGGCATGGTGGTGCGTGGTGAAGATACGCGCATAGCTCATGCATCCGGCTGGGTGCGGCTCGATACCCTCGATCATCAGGGGATTTTTAATGCCCACACAGGCAGCTACTCGCACAAACTGCGTACGATTAAGCGCATTTTTCAATAAGAGGCGACTGTTCGTAACCCCTTTTCTCCGCGTTGTCGGGGTTCGTATGCTTTCTGTATTTTGCCATTCGGCAAATGGAAAACCTTTCAAATTAACATCGCATGTCTGTCGTATCACTGGAATCAATCGATTGGATCATTATCGGAGCCTTTTTTGTGGTTTCCTTATTAATAGGTGTACTTGTCGCCCGGAAATCGGGCAAGAATGCGGCTGAATTCTTCCTTTCCGGTCGGAACATGCCCTGGTGGCTCCTTGGAGTGTCGATGGTGGCAACAACGTTTTCGGCAGACACGCCAAACCTGGTTACCGACATCGTGCGTAAGAATGGTGTTGCCGGCAACTGGGTCTGGTGGGCGTTCTTGCTTACCGGTATGCTCACGGTTTTCGTGTATGCCCGCCTGTGGCGAAGATCAGGAGTTACTACCGATTTGGAATTCTATGAATTGCGATATGCTGGCAAAGAAGCTGCTTTTCTACGTGGATTCAGAGCCGTGTACCTCGGAGTACTCTTTAATATAGGTATCATGGCTACGGTTTGTCTGGCAGCTACTAAAATCGGACAAGTACTTCTCGGTCTCGAACCCATGCAAACCTTGCTCATTGCTTCCATTGTTACCGTTTTCTACAGTGCTATTGGTGGATTGAAGGGGGTGATTATAACCGATTTTGTGCAGTTTATCCTTGCCATGATCGGTTCGGTGGGAGCAGCTTATGTGGTGTTGGATGTACCTGCGGTTGGCGGCTTGGCTAATTTGGTTTCTCACGAAAATGTCGTTGGCAAACTGGATTTCATACCTGATTTCAATAATACTGAGATGCTGGTTTCGGTATTTATCATTCCGCTTGCCGTGCAGTGGTGGAGCAGCTGGTATCCCGGAGCGGAGCCGGGTGGGGGAGGATACATTGCCCAACGCATGCTTTCAGCAAAAAATGAAGGCCATGCCGTGGGAGCAACCTTGTTCTTCAATATTGCACACTATGCCTTGCGTCCCTGGCCATGGATTATCATTGCCTTGGCCTCACTCATCGTATTCCCAACACTAGCGGACATACAGGCTGCCTTCCCGCATGTGGATCCTGCCAATCTCGGTCATGACCACGCGTATCCTGCCATGCTTACCTACCTCCCTGCCGGATTGCTCGGGCTGGTTGTGGCTTCACTGATTGCCGCCTTCATGAGTACCATTTCCACTCATTTGAACTGGGGTGCCAGTTACGTAGTGAACGATGTGTACCTGCGCTTTCTCAATCCGGCGGCTTCCGATCGACAACAGGTATGGGTAGGTCGAATCACCACCGTTGTACTCATGGTCGTTGCCGCAGTGTTTTCTACTTTTATCGAAAGCGCAAAAGCCGGATTCGACCTGCTGTTGCAAATAGGAGCAGGTACCGGACTCATTTTCATCCTGCGTTGGTTCTGGTGGCGCATCAACGCCTACACCGAGATTGCGGGTATGGTGATTTCGTTTGTAGTTGCCCTCGTCTTTTTCTTCGCATTTCCGGATCTGGCTTCACACTGGAAGCTGATTCTCGGGGTTCTGATAACAACAATAGGTTGGCTCATTGTCACTTTTATAACCCCACCTACGGACACCGAAACACTCCGCAATTACTACAAACTCATTCGTCCTTTTGGCCGAAAGTGGAAAGAGATCGCTCCGGGAGAACTGCCCCCAACAGGCTCTCTGGCCTCTCAGATCGTGGCCATGGCCCTGGGCTGTCTTTTGGTGTATGCCGCACTTTTCGCAACCGGATACTTAATCTATGGCAATACCACCAATGCAGTGATCCTTTATGGTGTCACGGCACTAGCATCATGGGCACTTTATAGAACGCTGCGGAAGTAGAAAAGATATTGGTTGGTGTTGAGCATCCATACAACGACTTTGAATTTCATTCGGTCAAGAATAGTTGTTGTGTTGATCTTTATCCGGTTGTATACAATTTAGGCCACAAAAAAAGGCGCCAGTTGGCGCCTCCTTTCCTATACTGAAGTCTTATTATTGCTTTGTAATCGTTGCTGTGCAAGTCTCTGATGCACCACTGGCCGAAACGGTGTACGTTACCGTAAGGATATTACCTGAGATTTGTCCTGAACCATCAACGGTGAAACTAAAACCCTGCGCTGTTGCAGTTTGAACCGGAATGGTGATCGATGTTCCTGAAACGGTTCCAGAAACTGCAGTGCCATCTGCGTACAAATTATTGATTATTACCTTGTTAACCGCAGTTCCCGAGGTGTTGATGTTCCAGGTGATAGGAAAGTTACCCGAAACCGAACATGACTCTGTGCCTGTGAATGTACCGAGGAACTTTGAACGCATTTGAGTGCTGCACTCATCTCCTTCATATCCGGTTTCGCAATCACAGGTACCGTCGTTGCACGTTCCGTGGTCACAAGTTACATCTGCACAAGGGTCTTTCTTGCATGCAGTAAATGACACAGCCAACATAGCGGCCATAAAGAGCATTGAAAAAATCTTTTTCATGGGTTTGAATTTGGTTTGTTCATTTTAAGTCTGCCATACGGCAAATGGTAGGGCAAAGATAGATAGTATTCTGTTTCGTTGTCCATCGCCTTTATCGGCTCAAGGTCACGCTGCAGCTTTCTGATTCACCATCCTCTTCCACAGTGTAGTTCACAACCAATTGATTGCCTGAAAAATGTCCGGAACCAACAACGTTGAAAATGACATTACCCGCATAATTGGTCTGAAGTGGAATGGTGAAACTGCTTCCACTCATGGTTGCCTGAATTTCAGAGTTGGTGTTAAAGAGGTTTTCGAACAAAATGGATAGGTCATTATATCCTTCGTCCACTACAACGCTTACAGTGCTGGTGCCCTGCACGCTGCACTCTTCAGTTCCGGTGTATATTCCCAGATACTTGTCCCTGCTCAGATCCTGACAACTGGCTCCTTCATATCCATCGTCACAAATACATTCACCTTTTTCACAAGTACCATTTCCACAGTCCATGTTTCTGCACTTTAAGCGAGAACAGGAACCCAGCCCTACTGCAAGGGCAGTCAACATCAGAATGATTAGATTCTTCATCGTGTTATGCATAAAAACGTTCTCCTTTTTGTGCCATGCGTCGCAACAGCGGACTGCAACGATATCGGTCTTCACGGTATTCATCGTATAAGCGGTCGAGCGTCTCCACGCAATGAGCAATGCCTTTCTCATCAGCCCAGGCCAACAATCCCTTGGGGTAATTGACACCTTTGGTCATGGCCAGATCAATATCTTCTTTAGAGGCGATATTCAAATATAGTGCATCAGCAGCTTCGTTAATCAGCATCACCAAAATCCGCCACAGTATGTTCTCCAACAATTCAGAGTCTTCTGTCCCGGGGGCCGGATGTTCTGCGCCTTCAGCATAATTATAGTAGCCTCTCCCTGTTTTACGACCGAGCCACCCGGCTTCCGCGTGTCGTTTTTGGGTGAAGGATGGCTTGTATCTTGGATCGTAATAAAAGGACTCAAATACACTTTCTGTAACGGCGTAGTTCACATCGTTGCCAATGAAATCCATCAGCTCAAACGGCCCCATTCGGAATCCGCCGAGTGCCTTCATGGCGTGGTCTATCGTTGCAAAATCCGCAAAGCCTTCTTCGTAAATTCTAAGTGCTTCGCCGTAAAAGGGTCGTGCTACCCGGTTCACAATAAAGCCGGGTGTGTCTTTGGCAACAACGGTTACCTTTTTCCAACCGTCAACCAATGCCCGTGATTGCTTGAGGACATCAGGAGAAGTTTGTACACAGGGTACAATCTCCACAAGTGGCATGAGGGGTGCCGGATTGAAAAAGTGAATCCCCACAACGCGTTCCGATTTGGCGCATGCCGCTGCAATTGCCGCAACCGAAAGCGAAGATGTATTGGTGGCCAAAATGCAATCGTCAGCAACATGCTGTTCAACCGATTGGAACACTTGCTTTTTGATATCCAGACGTTCCACAATGGCTTCGATGACCATTCCGCAATGAGCAAGTCGTGCGTGTTCCTGCTCATAGCTGATGCGGTTTTCAATGGCAGTGCGACCAGCGTCGTCCATTTTGCCTTTTTCAACCAGGCGTGCCAAAATTGACGACAACCTGGCACGGGATTTGTCCAAAGCGGGCTGCGATGTGTCAATCAATACAACCTGATGTCCACATTGCGCGGCAACTTGGGCAATGCCGCTGCCCATGGCGCCGGAACCAATAATACCAATTTTCATACTCTGCATTTGGGGCATCAAAAGTAGGTATTCATAACCGATCCGAACAGGGGTTATTCACAAGGTGTTTACATTTCGTTGAACAATTGTGATCATTCCGCAAACGTTCAAACGTACATTTGACACTCAATTCTCAGCACATGAAATCTCAAATTCTTAGCCTGTTTCTACTCTTTTCTCTAGCAATGACAGCAGGGGCTTACTTGCCCACAATTGATGAGCAACGGTCCAACGGGGCATCTATGATGTGGGACGGACTGCTTCAAAAGTATGTTTCCAATGATGGCGTTGTGAACTATAAAGGTCTGGCGGCCGATCAGTCATTTGCCTTGTGCATAAGTACTTTCGAACAAATGCTGCCCGACGATTCATGGAGACGCGAGGAAGAAATGTGCTTTTGGATTAATGTGTATAACGCCTTCACTGTGAAGCTGATTATTGACAATTATCCCCTCAAGTCCATCACGGATCTCGATAAACCTTGGGATAAGAAATTCATCAAATTGAAAGGAAAGACGTTCAGCTTGAATCAAATTGAAAACGAAATTTTACGGCCGAAGTTCAAGGATCCACGCATCCATTTTGCCATTAACTGCGCGAGCTACTCCTGTCCGCGACTGCTCAACCGCGCGTTTATGCCGATGAGCCTGAACAGCATGCTCGACCAAATGGCAAAAGATTTCCTGAACGACCCAAAACGAAACAAGATCACCGCCGATAAGGCAGAAATTTCTCAAATATTCGACTGGTACAAAGAGGACTTTATTCTGAATGGCTCACTGGTGAACTTCATCAACCGCTTTTCAACAGTGAAAATCTCCAAAGAGACTCCGATAAGCTTTCTCGAGTACAACTGGAATTTGAACGGTAAATAACAGTCAATCAAAAACTTATGAGCAGCACGTATTATGATCCTCGTGATTTGAGGAAGTTTGGTAAGATTTCGGAATGGGATCAGGAAATAGGTGATAAATTCTTCGATTGGTATGGAGAGGTTTTCAAAGAAGGAGCCCTCACAGAACGAGAGAAGTCGCTGATTGCCCTGGCTGTAGCGCATGTTATTCAGTGCCCTTACTGTATTGACGCATATACCACCGACGGACTGCAACGCGGCATTGGAAAAGAAGAAATGATGGAAGCCATTCATGTGGGTGCCGCGATTCGTGGAGGAGCCAGTCTGGTACATGGTGTTCAGATGATGAACAAGGTGGAAAAACTGAGCATGTAATTCATGGCGACAAAATCACTCAAAGCGCGGGAAGGGGAGTTGGCTGAGGTTGACAGACAGATGGAGATTCTGCACGGAGAGCCATTTTCAACCGGTGATTTGCCCACCTTCGCCAGCAAACTAAAACAATGTGGTAAAGCGCCGCTAAGACCCACGGGAATTGAGATTTTTCAAGTCAACGTGGGTTATATGTGCAACCAGGTATGCAACCATTGCCATGTGGATGCCGGTCCGGATCGAAAGGAGATCATGACGCGAGAAACCATGCAGCAATGCCTGGACTTGCTTCAACGTACCGGCGCGCATACACTGGACCTCACGGGGGGAGCACCCGAGATGAATCCCGATTTTCGTTGGTTTGTGGAAGAAGCAGCCAAGCTCGGAGTTCAGGATTTTATCGTACGTTCCAACCTCACGATAATGCTGGCGAACAAGAAATACCATGACCTTCCCGAATTCTTTGCAAAGCACGGTGTACATGTGGTGTCTTCATTACCGTTTTATAATCGGGAACGCACCGACAAACAACGAGGTGATGGCGTTTTTGAAAAGTCCATTGAAGCCATACGAATGCTGAACAAAGTGGGGTATGGTCAAGAGGGCTCCGGACTCAAGCTCGATTTGGTGTACAATCCGGCGGGGGCTTTTCTTCCTGCTGCTCAGTCCGATTTGGAGCGTGACTTCAAACAGCACCTGCTTGACGAATTCGGACTTCATTTTAATGGGTTGTTCACTATAACCAACCTGCCTATCAGCCGGTTTTTGGATTATCTGGTGGCCAGCAACAACTACGAAGACTACATGTACACGCTCGTCGACGCTTTCAATCCCGCGGCAGTTGATGGTGTGATGTGTAAGAATACATTGTCGGTGAGCTGGGATGGAAACCTGTACGATTGTGATTTCAACCAGATGTTGGGACTCAAAGTGGCTTCCCCATCCAATCACATTTCCAATGTGGATATCGATGAGTTGAACAATCGTGCAATCATAATTGATCAACATTGCTATGGCTGCACTGCCGGTGCCGGCTCTAGCTGTCAGGG
>JAGQVX010000085.1 GCA_020437755.1 Flavobacteriales bacterium | reverse complement strand
GGCTGCTCCGGCTGCCAAGGCTGAGGCTGCGCCTGCACCTACGCCCGCACCTGCACCGGCTGCAACGTCTGCACCTGCCCCAACACCGGCTCCCACGCCGGCGCCGGCTATGGCTGTGGCTGCTCCTTCTGCAAATGGAAGAGTAAAAGCCTCTCCTTTGGCACGTAAGCTTGCCGAGGATAAAGGAATCAATATATCGATGGTTCAGGGATCGGGTGAAGGTGGACGCATTGTGAAGCGCGATGTAGAGACATTCCAACCCGGTGTAGCCGCATCAGGTGCAACCGTTGGTGTAGAGTCTTATGATGAAGTAGCGGTGAGCCAAATGCGTAAAACCATTGCTCGTCGATTGTCGGAAAGCAAATTCACAGCACCACATTTCTACCTTACTATCCAGGTAGATATGGATAATGCTATTGCCGCACGTAAGGCCATGTTGGAAGCTGCCGATGTAAAGGTGTCATTCAATGACCTGGTGATTAAGGCAACTGCGGTAGCACTTAAGAAACATCCTAAAGTGAATTCGAGCTGGTTGAACGATCGTATTCGATTCAACCACCATGTGAATATTGGTGTTGCCGTGGCTGTAGATGAAGGTTTGTTGGTTCCTGTAGTCCGATTTGCCGACAGCAAATCCCTTACGCAGATCAATGCAGAGGTGAAGGATTTTGCCGGGCGTGCACGTGACAAGAAACTCCAGCCTGCCGATTGGGAGGGTAGCACCTTTACCATTTCGAATCTGGGAATGTATGGAATTGAGGAATTTACGGCGATTATCAATCCACCGGATGCGTGTATTTTGGCGGTGGGTGGAATCATTCCTACCCCTGTGGTGAAGAACGGTGCTGTTGTTCCGGGAAATATCATGAAGCTCACCTTGAGCTGCGACCATCGCGTAGTAGATGGCGCAACAGGCTCAGAATTCCTTCAAACGCTTAAAATGAATCTGGAGAATCCGGTGATGATGCTGGCATAATTTTGTCGCGTATCTTTAACTCCGGATGGCCGAATCATTTTTGAATACCCCTATAGAATTTCTCAAGGGCGTGGGACCTCAAAGGGCTCAGGTTCTTAGAGAGGAAATTGCTGTATTCACCTTTGGTGATCTGCTTTATCACTTGCCGTTTCGCTACGAGGATCGTTCGGTGTACCACACCATTCGCGATGTTCGCTCCGAAGCCGGTGCCGTGCAGATCAAAGGCAAATTGCTGTCGCTCACGGAGGTGGGGAAGCCTCGGCAAAAAAGGCTTGTGGGCCGGTTTGAAGATGATACCGGCGAGATTGAGCTCATTTGGTTCAAAGGGGCTCAATGGGTTCGCTCAGGACTTGAAGTGGGTAAGGAATACATTGTCTTTGGAAAGCCCAATTTATATCGAGGTACCTGGTCCATTGCACATCCGGAAATGGATACTCCGCAAGGGTTAAAGTCGCGCGGGGGGCTTTCGTTAATTCCTGTCTACCCGTCAACCGAAAAGCTTGGAAAGCGTGGACTAAACAGCAACGGCATTCACAAACTCGTGGGACAACTCCTGGCCGATCCCGCATTTGATGTTCCTGATTATCTGCCGGGCTACCTGTTAAAAGCACTTCGCATTCCAGGACGCAAAGAAGCCATTCGGCAAATGCATTTCCCAACGGAGGGCACCCATTTGGCGAATGCCTCCAAAAGATTAAAATTCGAAGAGTTGTTCCTTGTGCAACTACAACTTATTCGAAACCGCGATGCAACCACCAAGCGCATTCAGGGGCCTGAGTTTACGGATGTAGGAGAGCATTTTACGCGCTTTTACGAAGAGCATTTGCCTTTTGAACTTACGGGCGCCCAGAAGCGTGTCATCAAGGAAATCCGCAAGGACATGAAGCACGGAACGCATATGAACCGCCTGCTTCAGGGTGATGTTGGATCGGGAAAAACAGTAGTAGCCTTGCTTTCGGCATTGATAGCTATTGACAATGGATATCAGGTATGTATCATGGCACCTACGGAAATCCTGGCGCAGCAGCATTACCGCACTTTTTCGGCAATGTTGGAGAACATGCCGCTGGAGGTGCGTTTGCTAACCGGATCAACCAAAACAGCCCAACGAAAAGAGATTCATTATGCCCTGGAAGCGGGCACGCTCCATATTTTGGTTGGAACCCATGCGCTGATTGAACCCAAGGTGAAGTTTCACCGGTTGGGCTTGGCTATAATAGATGAGCAGCATCGCTTTGGGGTGAAGCAACGGTCTAAGTTGTGGCGAAAAGCAATGGTTCCTCCACATGTGCTGGTTATGACCGCTACGCCCATTCCACGCACTCTGGCGATGACATTATATGGCGACCTGGATGTGTCGGTAATTGATCAATTGCCGCCCGGAAGGAAACCGGTGGATACCCGCCATTATCGCGAATCTTCGCGAATGAAGGTATTTGGATTTGTAGAGGAACAGGTGGAGTTGGGACGACAGGTGTATATTGTGTATCCACTGATTGAGGAATCAGAGAACTTCGATTATAAGGACCTGATGGATGGGTACGAAAGTGTAACCCGCAGATTCCCTTTGCCCAAATACCGGGTGAGTATTGTCCATGGCAAGATGAAACCGGAAGACAAGGATCATGAGATGCAGCTGTTCTCCTCAGGGCAGAATCAGATTATGGTGAGTACCACGGTGATTGAGGTGGGGGTTGATGTCCCCAATGCCTCGGTGATGATTATCGAGAGCGCTGAGAAGTTTGGACTTTCCCAATTGCATCAGTTGAGAGGAAGGGTTGGTCGCGGTGCTGAAAAATCGTTCTGCATTCTCATGACAGGTGATAAGTTATCGCGCGATGCACGCACGCGGTTGGAGACCATGTGCCGCACCAACGATGGATTTGAGGTGGCTGAGGTAGACCTGGCATTGCGTGGGCCCGGAGATTTGATGGGGACACAGCAAAGTGGAGTTGTTGATCTTAAAGTTGCCAATTTGACTAAGGACCAGGATCTTCTTCAAGTCGCCCGACATATGGCCGAACAAGTCATTGGAACCGATCCCGATTTGGAAACAGCCGAACATACTCCGCTACGCCTGGAATTGGAACGACTGGCCAAAGACCGGGCCAACTGGGGATTGATTTCTTAAGAAGGGCTGTGGCAGACGCTATTGTTTGAAGTGTAGCCGCACTAGTTCAACGGCTGGTCGAAAACTTCACCGTGATCATGGAATCCAATCACTTCAAGTTGACCATCGCCATTGAGATCGGAAATGGAGTAGGGGCCTGATCCCTTGATTGGAAAAGCCGGATCCATTTCTCCACGAATATTGTATAAGTACAGCTCACCCGTTTCCGGTACACACAATCCTATTTTGTAATCTACTTCTGAAAATTTATACACCTTAGGCAAGTGGTTGATGGGCCCGTCGTGCACCGCACTAAACATGCGTTCAAATGCATGATTATAGACCGACAACTCCTTACCATCAGCTACGATAAAGTCTTCTCGACCGTCGCCGGTGACATCAGCTACCACAACGCGACTGCCCGCTGAAAAGCCGGTGAGTCCGCTTTCATTTTGCTTTTGGTCGAAGCGCGCTATTACGATGTTGCCCAGGGTATCGGGATAGATGAGCCGGCTGCTTTCAATGGAGTTGCCTTTGAGAATATGGTACCCCCCGCCTCCGTAGTGACGCGCAACGGCCTTGGCGTCGTAGCGGGAAACGCCATTTCGCTGGAGCAAGTGAATGGTACCGTCTTTTTCAAGGGCGAAAATGTAGTCTTTGGTTTTGACTTTTACGTGTTCCAGTGCCAAAACCGGACTGCCGGCTTTTTTGAATTTCCATCCACGGGTAGCTTTTCCGTCGGCTTTGTAGTTGTACAATTCCCCATTGGCGCAGCCAATAACCAATCGGTAATCGCGGTCGTTGTCGTAGTCGAAAACAGCCAAAGGACTAGTAGCATCCGAGGGCAACTTGATTGGGAAACCTTCCACGGCATTTCCATTCCGATCCAGACAAACGATTTCCTTTTTCGTGTTGAAGATCAACTGGAGTTTTCCGTTTTTGAAAAGGTCCACCTGAGCTACCTCGCTTATGATTTTTCCTTTGAGTGATTTAGACCATAGGACTCTCCCTTTCTCGTCAATGAGGTGGACCGTATTGGCATCGTCTTGGATGAAAACTTCCTTCGCTCCGGTGTAGTGGTTGCGAACTATGGCGGGGACTTGCGATAACCGATGATCGAGCATTACACTCCATCCCTTGTGCGCTGCAGGTTGGGACGAAGCTGCACCCATCCAGGTGTAGCTTTGGTAGATGCTGGATCCGGCGGCGCATTGCTGATTTAAAATGCGCTCTGTTGGCCAGCCGGCATTCAAATGCTGTAAAGGCGATAGTTGCGAATCGCCATAAATGAAGAATCCTTCCCGGTTTACAAGTGATTCCATGAGTTGAATGCAACCGGCTTCAAAGGCAAAAACTCTTCCCGACACCAACTGATTGATGTACCACTGAAGGGAGGACAAGGATGAACTGAAAATGAGTAGGTTTTCGGACGTGGTCACATACCAATTCTCGGACGCATTGGACTTGGGTGTGAGGTAATACGGGACAAGCCCAAATGATTCAGGAGTGAATATGGTATACTCCTTATAGGTTTCGCTAGGGTTCCCCAACAGCGGCTGATATTCATCAAAACGATCCTTCAAACCTTTCACTTGAGTTATGTAGATCACATGATCACCGGAAGCAACTTCTGCCCAATGTGCGAGGTTATCGAACATGAGATCTTGCACCGGGCAATTACAGGTGTTTTCCCAATCGGCAAGTTTTCCATTGAATGGTGCGAGTTCACTGCTTGCGGCAAGCTCGGCTTGTCGCCATTTGGCGAATGCCCCCCCCGCCCCCAACCAGCCGGAAGCCTGATCCATTCGCGCTGGCAATCCGCTGAGCAAGTTGTACAGTTCAACACGATCGTAGGGATTCGACGTGAGCAATGTGCTCTTTTGATGTGTACCTACAAGACGAAAAATGCCGTTCTCAATAACCAGATCGAAAGCCTCTCCTTTGGAACCATTGCGGTAAGCAATATTGAGCGGACTCTCACCCCACTGCCGAGTCATGGACAACCACGTGCTATCAGCCTGAGAAGCTCGAAAAGCAGGATTGAAACGCGCAGTGTCATTGGTGATCATATAGCTCGAGCCACTTTGAATGTGTGCGGCGGAAGACTTGGTCAGGATCACATCCAGCCAAGAAGTGTGATCAGGAGCGTTGTAATACAGTGCCCATGAAGGGGTCTCGGTGGCTTCATTTGCCAGTGCCAAGGTGAGTGCGGAGTAGTTGAGCAATTGCTGCAGGCGGTCATCTGATTTCCGCGCAGAATCCAATTGGGAAAGAAACTCAGATAGCGAGGTGCAATTCTCGGGAAGAGACTGCTTCAAGAATAAGGCAGCATCGCCGAAATGCGTCCATTGCGCTGTGTTCAATCGGGCAACAGTTTCCACCTCTTTCGGAATACGAAATACCGGATCCACCGCATGCACCGCCGGTTGCGCCAAACGGTAATACACCCATCCGGCAGATGCAATTCCGGCAAGCAGGAAGACAACAGAAATGAGACGGTGAAACATACCTCAACTTTGCAGCTAAGATAGTGGCACAGCAAGGAGTGAAAGTCGGATTAACGGACAATCAATAAACACCACGTTGTGTGAATGTTGCGAATGATAAAACCCTTATTTGACGAATGTCTAATTTACAGACAATCAGTCTTGAAGCACCCCTCGTGAGATCACAATGCGCTGAACTTCAGATGTTCCTTCGTAAATCTGCGTGATCTTGGCATCGCGCATGAGTCGTTCCACATGGTATTCTTTCACGAATCCGTAACCCCCGTGAATTTGAACGGCCTCAATAGTGTGTTTCATGGCTGTTTCTGATGCAAATAGCTTGGCCATAGAACTCGCATGTGCATAGTCTTTACCATTGTCTTTCAACCAGGCAGCCTGGAGGCAGAGCAATCGTGCAGCTTCGATGTCGGTTGCCATATCAGCCAATTTAAACGCAATGGCCTGATGCTTGGAAATCTCTTTGCCGAAGGCCTGGCGTTCTTTTGAATACGCAACCGCCAATTCCATGGCACCTGAAGCGATTCCCAAAGCTTGAGAAGCAATACCAATTCTGCCACCCGCCAGCGTTTTCATGGCGAATTTGAATCCGAATCCGTCCTCGCCGATGCGGTTTTCTTTAGGGACTTTAACGTCCTGGAACATCAAGGTGTGTGTGTCAGATCCACGGATACCCATTTTCTGTTCTTTGGCACCCACGGTGAAGCCTTCCATGCCACGTTCAACAATGAATGCGTTGATTCCGCGGTGTCCCTTGTCGAGATGACTTTGTGCAATGACCAGGTATACAGAAGCTGAACTACCATTGGTAATCCAGTTTTTGGTTCCGTTGAGGAGATAGTGGTCGCCCTTGTCGATCGCAGTTGTACGCTGCGAAGTAGCGTCTGAGCCTGCTTCCGGTTCGCTCAGACAGAACGCTCCGATGATTTCACCAGAGGCGAGCGGGCGCAGGTATTTTTGTTTTTGTTCTTCGTTTCCAAAGGTTTCCAGCCCCCAACATACCAGTGAGTTATTTACACTCATGACAACAGATGCTGAAGCATCAACTTTGGAAATTTCTTCCATGGCAAGCACGTAAGAAACGCAGTCCATACCACTTCCGCCATATTTGGGATCGACCATCATTCCGAGGAATCCCAATTCACCGAGTTGCTTGATTTCCTCCGCGGGGAAGATTTGCTTCTCATCGCGTTCAATAACTCCGGGCTTCAATACATTTTGGGCAAAATCACGTGCGGCATCGCGCACTGCCAATTGTTCTTCCGTAAGTTCAAAATTCATACCTGCAGGTTTATCATATTTTAGGTTATCTACGCCCCTGAATTGAATTTTCAAATTCGGGGCTTACGGATTGCGAAAGTGGTTAACTTCGACAATTCGCAAAGGTATCGAATCATGTATCATTTACCAATGAATCCATGCAAAGTTTAAGTGGGAAGTTTTTAGGTGTGATGTCGGGTACTTCACTCGATGGGTTGGATTTGGCATTGTGTGAATTTACTGACGCCATGAAAGGGAAATTCGAGGTGCTCAACGGAATCACCGTGCAGTACGGACCCGATTTGGTGCAGCGGCTCCACGAGGCTGAGCGTTTGGACGGCCTCGGGCTCACGACGCTAAGCAATGATCTTGCGGTGTTCATTGCACAGCAAATTGACAAGCATTTCGAAGGTGAATTCATTATTGCCAGTCATGGTCACACCGTATTTCACCAACCCGAAAAGCGACTCACACTTCAAATTGGCAACCCGGCTGTTATCGCCGCACTTACGGGAAGGACCGTCGTTGCCGATTTTCGTACACAGGATGTCGCGCTCGAAGGCCAGGGAGCTCCATTGGTGCCCATTGGCGATAAGTACTTGTTTGGCCAATATGAGTCCTGTCTCAATTTGGGAGGCATTGCGAATGTATCTTATGATGTGGAAGGAAAGCGACTGGCAGGTGATTTGGGAGCGTGCAACATGGTGCTCAACCGACTCAGTAAACGTATGGGGTTTGCGTTTGACGACGGCGGACAAATTGCCCGCACAGGCCACGTTGACAGGTACTTACTGGGTCAGTTGAACGATTTGCCTTTCTGGCGTAAAAAGTTTCCCAAGTCGCTGGGCAAGGAGTGGGTGGATCATCACGTATTTCCACTTCTTCAAGACGCGGACTTAGGTCTGGCCGATCTCATGCGTACCTACACGGAACATATTGGGTTTCAAATTGGCAATGCTCTGCCATCCGGCAAATGTCTAGTCACCGGTGGAGGCACTTGGAATACTTTCCTGGTAGACTGCATTCGTGCCCATTCTGAGGCCGAGCTCATTGTTCCTGATCGGATGATGGTGGATTTCAAGGAGGCAATCATTTTCGCTTTTCTGGGGCTGCTTAGGGTCCACGGGGTGACAAACGTAGAGTGCTCCGTGACCGGAGGTCCGTACAATCTCGTTGCAGGAGGGGTGTACCACGGACAACCATCCACTTGAAAATGACAAAAAACATTCACGTCGATTCCTTCGGGCAGCCTTGAAATATCTATTTTTGGACGTTTTTTGAAAATGCCTGTATGAAGGAACTTCTGGAAAAGTACCAAAACAGCCAACCTCAGATCGTTTTTGAGTGGAAAGACTCTTACACGGATGCTGAAGGATGGGTAGTGATCAATTCGCTTCGCGGTGGAGCTGCCGGCGGCGGTACGCGCATGCGACTGGGATTGGATAAGCGTGAAGTAGAATCCCTGGCAAAAACCATGGAAGTGAAGTTTACCGTCTCCGGACCGCAAATCGGCGGGGCGAAGTCGGGCATCAACTTTGACCCGCGCGACCCACGCAAGCACGAAGTACTGGAACGATGGTATGCAGCGGTTACTCCTTTGTTGAAACACTATTACGGTACAGGTGGTGACCTCAATGTGGACGAGATTCATGAGGTGATTCCCATTACGGAAGATTGTGGAGTATGGCATCCTCAGGAAGGGGTTTTTAACGGCCACTTCCAACCTACGGAAGCACAAAAGGTAAAGCGAATCGGAAACTTGCGCCTTGGAGTCATCAAAGTGATTGAGAATGAGGAATATTCTCCCAGCATTGATCGCAAGTACAAGGTAGCTGATATGATCACGGGGTATGGTGTAGCCATTTCCGTGAAGCATTACTATGATATATGGGGTGGTTCACTGGTCAACAAGCGCGTAGTTGTTCAGGGTTGGGGAAATGTAGGGTCTGCTGCGGCCTACTACGTGACTCAGCTCGGCGGAACTGTTGTTGGAATCATTGACCGCGCCGGTGGTTTGATCCGCCAGGAGGGATTTTCGATGGAGGAAATCCGCGACTTGTTCATCAAAAAGGCGGGCAATAAACTCGAAACGGAGAACATGTTGTCGTTTGAGGAGGTTAATGAAAAGGTATGGGATCTCGAAGCCGAGGTATTTCTTCCCTGTGCTGCTTCCCGTCTCGTAGAACGTGATCAAATAGATCGCATGATTAAAAGCGGATTGGAAGTGGTTGCCTGCGGGGCCAATGTGCCGTTTGCTGATAAGGAAATTTTCCTCGGACCCATAGCCGATTTCGCCGATGATCATGTGAGCATCGTGCCCGATTTTATCGCCAATTGCGGTATGGCCCGTGTGTTTGCCTACCTCATGAGTGACGGAAATGTGAAGATGGATGATCAATCCATTTTTGAAGATACCTCTAATACAATCCGCCGGGCAATGGCGGAATTGCACAGTGCAAGTCCAAAAAACACCGGACTGGTTAAAAAAGGACTTGAAATCGCATTGAAGAAATTGATCTGAACCAATGGAAATTCTGATTCTCGTAGTATTTGTTCTGGGATACGCTTTCATAGCTCTCGAACATCCTTTTCACATTGATAAGGCGGCCTCCGCTCTGGTAACCGGAGTGGTTTGTTGGGCCATTTTTGTTCTGGGAGCTGATCTGATTCCGGCGCACTTACTCGAAGATTTTCAGCTTTTCCTCCACGAGTATGCAGGCGAATCCTCACTGGCCCAATCGGTTTTCTTTGAACACCGGCTGCTCCACCACATGGAAGAAATTGCAAGTATTTTGTTCTTCCTTATGGGCGCCATGACCATTGTTGAATTGGTGGATGCGCACGAAGGTTTTGCCGTTATTACCGACCGTATTAAGACTAAGAACAAGGTTAAGTTATTGTGGATTATCGGGGTACTTACCTTTTTCTTTTCCGCGGCGCTTGACAACCTTACCACTACCATCGTTATGATTTCGCTGTTGCGCAAGTTGGTCGACGACAAGCAAACGCGCTGGTTCTATGTGGGGGTAGTGGTGATAGCAGCCAATGCCGGTGGAGCCTGGTCTCCAATTGGTGACGTGACTACAACTATGCTCTGGATTGGCACCCAGCTTTCAACAGGGGTCATTATTTCTCACCTGTTTATTCCTAGCTTGATCTGCCTCATTGTACCACTTGTAGTGCTTTCGTTTACCATGAAGGGAGAAGTTGATCGTCCTGTAAAACAAGAAGGTCTGGAGCATTTCCTTGAGCCGACAACCAATGCGGAAAGGAATACTGTATTTGCTGTGGGTGTCCTTGGTTTGCTCTTTGTTCCGGTATTCAAAACGGTCACACACTTGCCTCCTTTTATGGGTATGATGCTCTCACTGGGCGTATTGTGGATTCTTACTGAAATCATGCATAAGAACAAGAATACAGAAGCTAAAAGCCAGCTTTCTGTTGTGGGTGTATTGCGCAAAATCGACGTCGCATCAGTACTGTTCTTCCTGGGTATTCTCCTGGCTGTTGCCGCTTTGGCGGAGGTCGGTCACCTGCTGGTTATGGCCGATTGGCTTCGTACGGAGCTCGATAATATTTACGCCATCAATATATCCATAGGTATCCTCTCGTCGATTGTAGATAATGTTCCACTGGTTGCGGCCTCCATGGGTATGTATGACATTCAGCCCGCAGGTTCTGAAGGTTGGGATGCATTCTTTATGCAGGATGGCCGGTTCTGGCAGTTCCTGGCTTACTGCGCGGGAACGGGTGGTAGTGCCTTGATTATTGGCTCGGCTGCGGGTGTTGCCGCTATGGGTCTCGAGAAAATCGATTTTATCTGGTATCTCAAGCGAATTTCTTTGCTTGCGATACTCGGTTATCTAGCCGGAGCCTTTACCTATATTTTGATGTTTTCTTAGGCATTCGCCAAATGCATTTCTTCCCCGGCTGAATTCTCCATTTGGCCTTGTGCTAATTAACTTATCATCATGAATAAGTTGTGCAATCCTGCAAATGGAGCAATACTATAATGGCTAATTTCCCCGTTAATCGTGGACACCTGCAAGTGTCTGCATGAACAAAATGTATTGAAACCATGAGATTACTATTCTTATTGCAACAAGGGGGATTAAACGTAGGCGGAATGGCCGCAGACAGCACCATGACCGATCCGTCGATGGCCGGACAAGGATTCAAGGAAGACAGTATTTTAGATGTAATGATCGACAGTTGGTACATCAACGGACCGTTGCTCATCCTGTCGGTTTTGGCCGTATATATTTTCTTCGAACGAACCATGGCTATTACCAAGGCTTTGAAGGAGGAAGACAACTTCATGAACAAGATCAAGGATTATATCCACGACGGGAAGATTGATTCAGCCCGCAACCTTTGTTCAACTTCACGAACGCCCATTGCACGGATGCTTGAGAAGGGAATAACCCGCATCGGAAAGCCAATGGATGATATCAAGGCATCTATTGAGAATATTGCCAAATTGGAGGTTTATGGTTTGGAAAAGAATATTTCAACCTTGGCTACCATAGCCGGTGCCGCCCCGATGATCGGATTCCTGGGAACTGTAATTGGTATGGTTGACGTGTTTTACACCATTCGAAATGAAGGCAATACCCTGGATAGTTTGGCAGGTGGAATGATGTTCGCCATGCTCACTACAATTGTGGGTTTGGTGGTAGGTATTTTGGCCTACATGGCATACAACTACCTGGTAGCCCGAGTGAGCAAAGTGGTCAACCGCATGCAGGCACGCTCGATCGAATTCTTTGACATTCTCGAACAACCCGGAAAATAAGGGCTTATGGATTTAGGAACACGAAATCAGGTATCAGCCAATGCCGGGATGTCTTCAATGACCGACCTGGTATTCCTGCTGCTTATCTTCTTCATTATCCTTTCAACACGGGTAGTGAATGGGGAGCAGGTGGATCTGCCATCGACCAATGCCGATCCGGCACCGCTACCGCCTGTTACCCTTACCATTACCAAGGATCTGCGATATCAGATCGATGGAAAGGATGTGGCCAAGGAGGATATCCCTCGTCGGCTCCAGGCCTACTACTATGATAAATCAGACAATCAACGATCGGTACTATTGAATGCCGACAAGGATGTGCCCTTTGGAGAGACGATAGAAGTGATGGATATGGCACAGGAATTGGGACTCGATATTGCCGTTGCAACCCGAGATAAATAATGCTGTTAGAAATTTCCAACACCAAAGAATCGCGACTGGCCATGCTGTTTACAGCGGTCTTTCACATTCTTGTAGTTCTGCTGCTTGTATGGCTGACACTCTTGTCGCCTGATCCCCCCATTGAATTGAAATCGATTCCGGTTTCCCTCCGGGCTTTGGGCGACTCCTATACCGGGTCGGGTGAAAGTCAGGCTGTCCCCGACGCTCAACCTGTACCCAATACCCCAACCCAGGCGCCATCGACAAGCTCCAATACACCACAGAATTCGCCAACACAGCAAAATTCTCCTGTGCAGGCTCCGGATACGAAACCCAAGGAGAAGCCCAGTGAGGCCAAAGAACCCGAACAACAGGTTGACCCCAGTCTAAACGACTTGTTTGGTACGTTGGATGATGGAAACGACAATAGTTCGGGTCAAAATACTCCTGGTGGACATGAGGGAACCAACGATGGATCGATTTCAGGAAAGGGAGTCGTGGGCGATGGAAGTCCCATTGGATACAACTTGATGGGTCGAGATATGGTCGGAAGCCCCTCATTGGATGAAGATCCGAAACAATCGGGTATTGTGGTATTTGATATCTATGTTAGGAAGGATGGCACCATCAAGGACGTCAAACGCAATTATTCACTTTCCAATACTTCCAGCGATTACCTCTTCAAATTGGGAGAGAAAGCACTGGAAACGGTGAAATTCAATAAAAACGACAGTGCGCCACCGGTGCAATACGGAACCTTCACCTTCAATTTCAAATTGAAATAGTATGGACTATCCTGAGACGCTGGATTACTTATTTGCTCAACTCCCCATGTATCAGCGTTCAGGACCAGCGGCCTACAAGGCTAGTCTGGATACAACGCACGCCATTAATGACATGCTGGGCAATCCGCATGTTGGCTTGAAAACCGTGCACATCGCCGGCACCAACGGTAAAGGATCTGTAGCAAGTATGATTGCCTCGGTATTGCAAGAGGCAGGATATAAGACCGGATTGCACACGTCTCCTCACCTCAAAGATTTCAGAGAGAGAATTCGTATCAATGGAGAAATGATTCCACATGATGAGGTGATCCGTTTTGTGGAAGAGTACCGCACGAAATGGAAGCCTTTGCAACCCTCTTTTTTCGAAATTACTGTGGGAATGGCCTGGTGGTACTTCAAAAGAATGGAGGTAGATATCGTTGTTGTTGAAACCGGTTTGGGTGGTCGTCTGGATTCAACCAATGTCATCATTCCTGAAGTCAGTGTGATTACCCAAATTGGCATGGATCACATGAATTTACTGGGAAACACAATCCGAGAGATTGCTGCCGAAAAAGCCGGTATTATTAAACCCGGAA
Source organism: Flavobacteriales bacterium (assembly GCA_020437755.1). Lineage (GTDB taxonomy): Bacteria > Bacteroidota > Bacteroidia > Flavobacteriales_D > Sanyastnellaceae > JADFAK01. The sequence goes on along the minus strand of JAGQVX010000085.1, from coordinate 2,691 downwards.
TACCGGTTGTTTTAGGTGTTATGGAGGAAGAGGCCCTTGATGTTTTGAATCAACGTGCTGCCGAATGCCAGATTGTTGTACACATGGCCCGGGATGCAGGAGATGACTTACCTCAAACCGCGTTGGGGGGGATGTTTCAGAAATACAACGTCCAAACTGCCATGAGCGCTCTCAAAGTCTTGAAGAAGAATGGTTGGAATATTTCCTTTGAACATGTAGTCAACGGATTAGCACAGGTGCTCAAGAACACCGGGATCAAGGGGCGTTGGCAACAGTTGGGAGAGTCACCGCTGATTTTTGCCGACGGTGCTCATAACGTAGATGGCATACAGGTGATTTTAAAGGAAATAGAAAGACTTCATTTTACCGATTTGCATGTCGTTTTAGGTGTGGTGAAAGACAAAGATCTTGCTTCTATACTCAAGTTACTTCCCCGGGAGGCCTCATATTACTTTTGTAAGGCAGATGTTCCTCGTGGTATGGCTCCGGAAGATTTGCAAGAGGCTGCATTGGAGTATGGTTTGAAAGGTGAGATCTATCCGTCGGTCAGACGGGCTTATGAAGCAGCCCGCCTGTACGCAACACGAGAAGACCTGATTTTCATTGGCGGCAGCTTTTTTACAGTTGCCGAAATCCTGTAATCGAATTTATACCTGTTGGGCAAGTCGATCCTTTTGTTTTTGGTATCTTGACCCACTGACAAAAAGAACACTATGAGATCCATATTAGTACCTACCGACTTTTCAGAATGTGCCCAACACGCCGCCGAAGTAGGCGCTTCACTAGCCCGCGAGTCGGGTTCGAAGCTCTATTTGATGCATATCATCAATCTCCCTACGTATGAGTCGGCAGATCGTAAGGAACGCCATCACAATACGGCGGAAGGTATTTTTATCTCGAAACTGGTCAGTCGGAAATTTGCAGATTTATTGCAAAAGCCATTCCTGGAAGGAGTTGAAGTAGAGGATATTGTGAAGTTCAACACGGTGTATGAGTCCATTTCTGATGTTTCCAAAGAGAAGAATGTGGATCTAATTGTCATGGGTTCACACGGGGCATCTGGAAGTAAGGAGTTTTTCATAGGAAGCAATGCCGAGCGAATTATTCGTACCTCTGAGATTCCGGTGCTGACCATTAAGAAGAAGCATGATCAGTTCAGTATTAAAGACATGGTGTTTGCCTCCAACTTCTTCGAAGAGAGTTATGATGTTTTTGGGCAAATTTTGGCACTCGCCAAGGTATTCCGTTCGCGCATTCATTTGCTCAAGGTTATTACGCCCAACCACTTTGAGACAACACAATACAGCACCCGTTTGATGGACGATTTTATCCGGGCTACGAAGCTGGAGGTAGATCATACCATTAATATTTTTAATGATGAGACCATTGAGAATGGTATTCACCATTTCTCCGATGAGATTGATGCCGATCTCATTGCAATGGAAACCCATGGAAGGTCGGGTATTCGTCACATGCTTTGGGGTAGTATTACCGAAGGCGTTGCCAATCACTCCGATTTACCCGTGCTTAGTGTACGTATTCCAAAAGACCCAGAGAATACACGCGTTATTTTCCCGGATTAATGAGTCCAACTTAAGCAGAAGCAGTCGATTGCAGGTCACTTACTGTGCGCTGCGAGAGAAAATGCACTTGTTGATCACGGAGTTCGACAAACACTTGGTTAATTGAGCAAGTATCAGGGTTACAGCATTCGCAGGCCGAGAAGTAGTTCAAACTGGCACATGGCAAAAGGGCTACAGGCCCGTTCATGAGGCGAATTACGCGCAGCAGAGGAATTTCTTCGGGGTTGACATTGAACACATAACCTCCTCCTTTTCCTTTTTTACTTTGCAGTAGGCCGTCATTTTTTAATTCGAGCAGAATTTGTTCAAGAAACTTAACTGAGATCCCCTTCTGTTCGGCAATTTGAGCAACTGAGGTTGGGCCGCGGCCATGGCAGTCGCATAAATACGACAGCGCCTGCAGGGCATAGTGAGCCTTTTTTGAGAGCATGGTTGGTTATACTGGGTGTAAGGTTTAAATAGCTAAGTCGGGTTTCCCCGACCGCGACCAAGATAAAAATCCTTGCGCGCATTTGTCTACATTGTCATTATAATTTATTCAATTGCAAATCGTTAAAACCTTCCCCTTCAGGCGAATTCACATGCGGACGAGCACAATCTGAATTTTTTCTTTGCGGGTTTGATTTTTCCATCTATATTTGCGCTCCCAAAACAGGGCGATTAGCTCAGCTGGTTCAGAGCATCCCGACTTAATAGTCGGGAGGGACACTGGGTCAGGAAAAAAAGATTGGGGCGATTAGCTCAGCTGGTTCAGAGCATCTGCCTTACAAGCAGAGGGTCACTGGTTCGAATCCAGTATCGCCCACCCAACACAGCCATTCTTCTATCGAAGAATGGCTTTTTTTTTCACCCATTATGCCACATCTTACTTACATCTTGTACTCCGAGAACCTTGACAAGTTTTATATTGGCTCAACAAGTAGCACCATGCAAGAAAGGCTGGATAAACACCTGACCGATCACAAGGGGTACACGGGCAAGGCTAAGGATTGGGAGGTCAAATACTTCGAGGAATTCCCGACCGTGAACGAAGCACGAAAGAGGGAACGTGAGATAAAGAAGTGGAAATCTAGAAAGCAAATCGTCAGGCTGATTGGTACTGACTAGC
>JAGQVX010000084.1 GCA_020437755.1 Flavobacteriales bacterium | reverse complement strand
GCCCCTCGTCTTGCTCTTGCTCTTTTCTCTTGCTCTTTTCTCTTGCTCTTGCCGATCTTTCGTTCCTCGGGGCGGTACCCTCAAGCCCAATATCGCAAAATTACTGTGCTAACAATTCAAACGCAATTCCGTGTGGAAGGAGTTTATAGTTGTTCAATTATAACGTGTGGATGCAAATTATGGGCGCAATAAATCGATGCCCCTGCCGATATCGAATGACATAGTTTATTGTTAATCTGCAGCCCCTAGTCTTGCTCTTGCTCTTTTCTCTTGCTCTAACCTCTTGCTCTAACCTCTTGCACTTGCACTTGCTCTTACACTTGCTCTTTCACTTTCTGAATTCACTGACTATCGCACAATAACAGCGAGTCCCAAGGAGGTAACCATGAAAATGGTTTACTGCTCATTACTCCAAATCCTACATCCCCATCATCCCCCGCCTCACTCCCTGCGCCGGGCTTCCTCAGTTATTTAGCGTGTTGATACTTCCGCCACAAACGGAAGATGATTGAAAACAATTAAAGTGCGTCTATTTTGAAACGATTAGCAGCCATTCTGTCGCTCGCTTCTTTAGCAATCTCCATACAACTTGTGGGGCAATGCACCCATGACATGGATTTAAACTCCTTTTCCATTGCAGGTCCGCTCGGTAACGGACAATGGAGTGTTTCTCCCGACGGGAGCGAGGTGAGTCAGGATGTTAACGGACTACCCACCTTTTTTGTCAGTCCGTTCGACATGATGAACGTCACCATACGTGGTAAAGTTCGAGTCGATTCACTGTCTGAAGACAACGACTACATTGGGTTTGTATTTGGCGTTCAATCGCCTACAAATTATACCAATAACACCACCGCATTTGATTGTTGGCTGATTGATTGGAAAAGTGATGCTCAAACATCCGCTGATGAAGGGTTTTCACTGATTAACATGAACTACACGTTCGACTTCGATAATCCGAATTCATTTATGCCCTTTTTCTGGACGCACAATACGATTTCCGGATTTCAGATTACCAATACATTTTATGAAGAAGGCTCCGGCTGGGAGATGGACACGGAGTATGAGGTGGAATTTCAAATATCTCCTACCCGCATGATCTTTAAGGTTGATGATCAAATTATTTTCAACAAGCAAGACTGTTTTGAGCCGGGTCGTTTTGGTCTGTACAATTTTTCCCAGGCAGGTACGGTCTTCAGCGATTTCTACTACGAGGTCGTTCCTGATTTTTCGATTCCCGGTGATGCCTGCATGAATGAGGAAATTGGGTTCCAACTGCTCGATGCTAACTGCAGCACAGCATCTGACTTATCCAATAGTGTCATTAACGCCTGGGAATGGGACTTTGGAGATGGAACTACCAGCTACCAGGTTAATCCGGTGCATGAATTTGCTTCGGCTGGCAATTTTGTCGTAACCCTGACTTTAACAGATGAATTCGGCTGTGAATCTCAATCCAGCGAATCCATTGAAATTCAAAACGGACCTACAGCTGCCTTTGAGGTATCCTCCGGATGCACGGGTGAAGAATTGTATTTCACGAACTTATCCAGCAGCAACGGCACAACCATTCTCTCTACTCAGTGGGATATCGATTCTGATGGGATTGTAGACTATGTAGCACCTGAGGTGAGCCATACCTACGAACAAAATGGCTCGTACCAAGCGACCTTAATCGTGACCAGTCAGACGTGCGCCGATACAACCATGCAATTGATCAATTTATTCCCTTCTCCAACCACTTCATTTCTGGTAGAGCAGGTGGGCAATTCACGAACGTTTGAATTCACAAATTTATCTGTAGATGCCGCCTCCTATTTATGGGACTTTGGAGATCCCGGGACCAGTATGGATGTATCCACTCAAGAGAATCCATCTTACACCTACGCTAATAATGGCGAATACGACGTGGTGCTTACCGCCTTTAGCGCCGGTGGTTGCTCGCGAGAGTTTACGCTCAAAGCCTTTGTGGAGGTCGATGACGACACGTTTGTTCCCACCGCTTTCAGTCCTAACAGCGATGGCAAGAACGATTACTTCAGGATACTCGGCTACGACTTCTCTTCGATCAACTATCACATTTACAACCAATGGGGAGAGCTCATTTTCCTGGGCAATAACTTGTCGCAAGGATGGGACGGCACGGCCAAAGGCGCTCCCGCGGAGATAGGAAACTACACCTACCTCATTACAGCCACAACGATTGACGGACTTCAATACTCCTACCAAGGCGTAGTGGCTTTGATACGATAAACTATGAAGAAGCTCTTTACCATACTCATTTCATGCGTGCTGGTCTCGATGGCCAATGCTCAGGATGGTCATTTTTCGCAGTTCTATAATGCTCCACTATTCTACAATCCGGCGGGGGCAGGATTAAATCATAATGCCCTGCGTATTGGAAACAATTACCGGACACAATGGAATCCGATTCAGCCCTATGCTACCATCGATTTGTACCTCGACAAGCGACAGGGAAACTGGGGCATTGGCGGGATGTGGAGTAAAAATGGCGCAGGAAAGGCTTCCATCAATACCAATAATATACTGTTGAATGTCGCTCATCATATTGGGCTCAGCGAAACCGGACAGCTCTCGCTTGGATTTCAGGGGGGGCTTTATCAACGATCTGCCAATCCGAATGATCTCGTTTTTGAAAATCAGTACAATTTTGAATCTCATGAGGTGGTGAGCGAAAGCGGAGAAAATCTATCCACTACCAAGACCAGCTTGTTTGATATGAACGTAGGATTGGCCTACACCCATTCTATGCATTCCATGGACCTGGTCCTTGGAGCAGCCGGCAGCCACTTATTTCAGGGAAATGAAAGCTTTTTTGAAGGCTCAACATCCACGATGCCACGCAAAATTACGCTTCACGGACAACTGGATATTCGTTTGGATTCAACAATGAGTCTGTCTCCCTTTCTTGTTTTTCAAAGGCAGGGACAAGCCCAAACGACCAACATCACATTGATGTTCAAACGTCAAATGAATGAAGGTAAGAACATTCAGGCCGGTATTGGATCACGACTAAAGGATGCCTACATCTTCTACGTAGGCATGGGGCTTAATCAGCTCAATATTGGTCTGAGCTACGACATCAACAGCAGTACATTAACCCGTGGAACAGGAGGATATGGTGCGTTCGAATTTTCCATTTCCTTCCTGATCCAACAGCGCACTTTCAAGTCTCCGGCTAAAACCGGTGTCGTGAAAGATGGCCAACTTTTCCAATCCAAGCCCAGTGTCAACCCCCGTATGACCGACACCGATGGTGATGGCGTGGCCGATGAATCGGATCATTGCCCTTACGAACCCGGAAGTGCCAAGAATCGGGGTTGTCCGGGTAAAATCGACTCCGATGGCGACGGCCTGACTGATGATGTAGACCTATGTCCATTCATGTACGGACTACCCCTTCAAAGCGGCTGTCCGGACACCGACGGAGACGGCGTGGCCGACATTGATGACGAATGTCCGACGATTTACGGAGCCATCAACTTGATGGGGTGTCCCGACAGTGACCGAGATGGAGTATCCGACAAGGAAGACCTCTGTCCTACCCTATTTGGCCTGGTCCAGAATCATGGATGCCCTGATGGCCGCGCTGTTATAAGCTCCGGACCCATTGGCTATTATCAATACAATAACGGACTCATAGCACCGAATTTAAATGTGCCCATGCAGATATATTATCCACCTGTCATTCCCAATCCGAGTATGACTCAACCCGGCATGGCATACCCGCAATGGTACCCCAACATGGATCAGGGATCAAGCTACTCAAGAGCCTATCCATTGAATACGGCGCAACACGATTATTCTCAGTCCATTGTACTCGATAATTTCTACGTCACCTTCAACAAAGACAGTGAAGAACTCACCTATGAAGCCCGCAAGCAACTGCGCGATTATGTAGTGGCCCTTGGGTTGAATGAAGAATATAAACTGCTGATCTCCGGCCATACAGATGCCGATGGTAGTTTGGATTACAATGTCGACCTCGGACAGCGAAGGGCAGACAGCGTTCGGAATTATCTCCTCCAATTTGGTGTGGGACCGGATCGTGTGATCTCCATAAGTTATGGTGAGCAGCAGCCTGTGTCCCCTAACACTACCATTGACGGCATGGCTCGAAACCGACGTGTTGAAGTAATGCTAATACGATAACCCGATGAACAGAGGCAGTATCACCATGCATAAAACGACGGCTATAGTGCTTGCCCGCATGAAGGGGCAGGTTATGAAGAAGCTGTTTTCCAATACCCTTGCCACCGGATTCAACTTTGTGGCCAAGTGGATTTTCAATTTCGCCTTGTCGAAGCTGCTCACGACATCCGCTTTTGGAGCTTTTTCCCTGGTCTATTCCATGGCCAATGTGCTGATGAACTGCATATCGTTTGGTGCCAATCTGCATTTGATCTACGGCGTTTCAAGGAACAAACGCAAGAAATACGACTTCCTGCTCAAATCGGTTTGGATTTCTACCCTGATCACGGCTTTAGCATTTGCCGCATGGCTTATAATGCTCCCTTTTGAAATAGAACATGTAAGCCAATTCGGCTGGTCTATATTGCTTGGATACAGCATGGCCCTCAGTATGGTACTATTCTCGTTTTTCAAGGGATTGGGACAGTTTGACAAAGAAGCAAAAGGCTTTCTACTGTTTTTTATAGTGATGCTGGGCGTACTGGCCTGGCTGATGTTTGGATATCAGGGCGACTCGCTTGGCTACTATTGCATGATGCTGTTTATCTGCACCATTGTAATGCTGATTTACGGAGCATTCCGACTTCGGATTCAAATGCAGCGAGACGGTGCTTCACTGCACCTGGTCAATGTAACCCGTGGATTAAAGCTCTACTGGAAAGAAAAGCTGCCCTACGGCTTGCATGAGATGCAGGGCGCCTTATACACACATATCAACATCATTCTGCTGGGATTCCTGGTGAGCGATCATGATCTGGGAATTTACCGAAGTATACAACTGCTCATTGTTCCTGTTTCCATATTGCCCTCGATATTTAGCCAGGTACAATTAAACCAACTCACACAGAAAATTGGCAATACTCCAGCCTTTTTGAAAAGCTTCCGGTTGTTTGCTATGGCTACAGTGGGATTGGGGTTGGGTGTTTACCTGGTCTACTTCTTCGCCGGAGAACCACTGATCGGCTGGATGTACAACTACGAGTTTGACGCTTCATTGTCGGGCACATTGATCACCTGCTTCACGCTAGCGTTTCTGGTGAAATTCTTCAGTTCGAATTATGGAGTACTTATCACATCTGTGGGAAATCAACGGGTGCGGGTGTATGTGACCTTCATTTCGATTGTCCTGAGCGTCTCGCTCACCCTCATTTTTGCACAAACACACGGCATTATTGGTGCCGCCTATGCAATGGTAGCCGCCAATGTAGCCATCTTTATATGCTACGCCGCTTACGGCGAATTAATCATTCTAAAACGATTGAAACATGCTCATAGCAGTATTGGGACCTGATGGTTCAGGAAAAACCACATTGGCCCGGAGTCTGGCCGAAAACAACGATCAGATCGACTACGTATATCTGGGACACAACCTGGAGCAACGTGTGTACCGGTGGGGTGATGATTTCATCAAATCAAAATGGAGCATGGCGTGGCCAATTAAGCCATTCAGGCGCTTTTTAATCACGCTCAACGACTGGCTGGAATATATGGCTGCTCGCGGAAATATTCGCGTGAGCGACCGCTACATAATTGACGCTCTTATTGGCACGCGTCTGTTCAGGAAGAAGATGCGCTTTTACTACAACATTATCCTCAGGTTCTTCCCCAAGCCCGATCTGGTTATTCTGCTCGATGGGGACGGAAAGAAGATTTGGGAGCGGAAACAAGAGCTTACACCTGAGATTATTGACCGTTATATTTCATCGTATAAGGAATACCTCACGAGGAATGGCGTTCGGTTCAGGACCATCAATACGATTGAGAATAGTTTGGAGCAGTCCAACAAAATTGCATTGGAGTATATCCTGGAACATTGAGCCAACGGCAAAAGAATACACCAAGTAACCTTCTTTAATGGAAGGCGTTAAAGACTAAAGTGTTCGTTATCAGTACTTAAAGTTTCGACTTATGACAGCAAACGAAAAGCAACCGACCCCGGTCAATCAGGAATTGCGTGTAAACGCTGTTTTTGACATGCTCGATCGGTGCAATGCCCGGTATTATCTGCTTCGTCCTATTGATCTTCATGAAGAAGTCAAAGATATCGACGTAGTCATGCCGCAGGAAGATGTTAATGTGGTTATCGCGCACATCAAATCGCACAAGATCAAGGCGACATATACCACATCCATTGCTGAAAACAGCATAGCCATTGTCATAGGAGATATGGTACTCGATGTGAAGACGCGCGTATGTTTTTTCGCCTCAAAGTTTTACGCATTCAACGAACCACCACCCTATGCCGGTATAAAGAAAGTGAACGGACACATCATTATTCCCGATGTAGAACCCTGGCACCTGTTTACGTTTTGGTCATTGCACTTATTCCTCGACAAAACCAATCCCGAGGATTCATCAAGCTACCATCTTTTCAAAGATTTCTACGGGAACAATTGGATGACCATGATGGAGAACCATTACGTGCGGGAATGGCACAAGCTGGTGTGGGGAAATTTCAGTTCTATCGCCCGCAAGCGCATTCGCACCTTTATGGGGAATGGATTCGAGCACAGGAACGAAGACAACGATTTTTTGAAGAATCTGGTGCTCTCACAGCACGTTCTGATTCATCTGACATATTATTTTGAAAAACTGAAGTATGGCATTATCCGACGTATCAAGAGAAACCTTTACAAACCGGTTGAAGCATACACCTGTTAGGTCAGGCACGTATATCGTAATGCCCAACACGGCGAAGCCGGCATTTCTCATTCCGACCCACTCAAAGAAAATATTCAAAACAGCTATAGACCTAATAAAGCCTATTTCGCGGAAAGGCGAACTCAAGAAACGTTTGATAAAAATGGCGCCTCTCTGGGTGTTGAAATTGGTATTCAGTACCGTGAAAATCAACACAGGAAAGACCGAAGGCAGGTACGCCGTTGTGCTCCCCTGGAATCAGGATCTTACGAGCAAGCTCACATTGATTGTGTTTGACCAGGCATTGCGACAGGTAGAAGTATTGAAGTATGCCTTCACTGAAGCTACTCGCCAAATGGTTCAGAATGAAAAAAACTATCTCGAGCGACTGCAAGACGATGCAGAGTCCAAAATTATAGTACCGGAGGTTAAGAACTGGATTGAAAATGATGCGTATTGTTGTTTGGTTCAGGACTTCTACTTCGGAAGCTATGTAGAAAACCTCACGAGCAACCTGTATACGTTCTTCGACAAGCTGAACACATCGGATATTCGCTGCTTGAATGAGCATCCGTACATTCTCAATAAAATGCCGGTGATTGCTCAGCGATTAAAGGATTTTGAATGTACACAGCTCTTGGATGAAATCAGTAAGCTGTTTGAACAATACAAGCGTACCCGATTTCAGGTGGCCACGATGCACAGTGACTTTTCAACGACCAACACCGTTCATACCTCCGATGATAAATTTGTAATTATCGACTGGGAGGATGCGGAAGACGAAGGTATCAATATTGATATACCCTTCTTCAAATTTCGCCGACAGTTATATGAGAAAGGCTGGTGGGAAATACGCAATGCAGAAGGGTTTCTGGTGGTATTCCATTACATCTGGTTCATGGTAAACAAGGGGAATCGCGAAATGCTTCAAAAGTTTCGCATCGACCGTGGAGTATTCTCATCCTGACTAGCCGGTGGTGAGGGCGGATATTTGCCGAATGGCACCTTAAGTTGATGCCATACGTTCTCATCTTTCGTTTCGTCCATCACATCCACACCGTACACTATTCGATCGGGATCATCGTAGATGAAGGTCCCAAAGATTCGATCCCAAATACTCAGCACGTTCCCATAGTTGGAGTCGGTCCAGATGGTCTTGTTGTGGTGGTGAAACTTGTGCAAGTTGGGCGTAACAAAGATCAACGAAAGGGCGCGATCGATTCGTTCAGGCAGGCGGATATTGGCATGAGTCACATAAGTGAAAAGCACCGTAAGCAGCCGATAGAATACATAAAATCCAAAAGGGGCTCCGAGCAAAAAGAGTGCGCCGGCAGCAAAGGTTTCCCGCAGTACATAATCCAGCGGATGATGGCGCGTACCGGTAGAAGCGTCCACATGTGTATCGCTGTGATGTACAAGATGGAGTCGCCACATCCAATGCACTTTGTGGAGTAAAACATGCACCAGGTACTGGGCTACGAGGTCGAGAAATACAACGGTAATGATCAATTCCAGCCACAAGGGCAAATGGATCATAGCCAACAGTCCGAATTGATGCGCCTCCGTCCAATTGAGGATTTGCAGTGTAACGAGGCCAAAGCCAACGTTGATGAGCAGCACAAAAACGAAGAAAATTAAATTGATAAGCACATGGCGCCATTTACCGTAGGCTTCTTTTCGAAAAGGAATACCCGCCTCCAGTCCCCAGGAAAGCATCAGACAAATAAAAACCCAGGTCAGTTTTTGGAGGGACGACAAATCTGCAAAAAACTCCATGCGGCTAATTTGGGTTAAAGGTAATACGAAGATGGATTGGTGCAAGCAACAGAATCATGTAGTTGACGAGGAAGCACCTCATTCCAAGGTCCTCTGGCAATTGAACCTTTCACTTGCTCTTGCTCTTGCTCTTGCTCTTGCTCTTGCACTTGCACTTGCTCTTGCTCTTGCCCTTGCACTTGCACTTGCACTTACTCTTGCACTTGCACTTACTCTTGCACTTGCACTCGCCTCTTCCTGATCTTTCGCACCTCGGGGCGGTACCCTCAAGCCCAATATCGCAAAATTAGCGCGCTCAGGATTCAAAGGCAACTCCGCGTGAGAGGAGTTTATAACTGGTGGTTTTTGACCTGTGAATGCAGAATTAGGGCGCGATAAATCGGCGCCCGTGCCGATATTGGATGACGCAGTTTATGGTCAATATGCCTCCCCTCATCCTTCACTCATCTTGCTCTTGCCTCTTCCTCTTGCACTTGCACTTACACTTGCACTTGCACTTACACTTACACTTACACTTGCACTTGCTCTTCCTCTTGCTCTTGCAGCACATTTGGCGAATGCCTTACCTTTTTTATCATTCTGGAAATTCCAAACCCTTGTAGAATCGTAAAAAAGACCTATATTTGCGCCCTCAAAATTTAGCAGAAATTAATTAACCGGGTTTAGGACCCTTTTAAAACAATTAATCATGGCAGTTCGAATCAGACTCCAAAGACACGGTAAGAAAGGAAAACCTTTCTACTACATCGTAGCCGCAGATTCACGTGCGAAAAGAGACGGTCGCTTTATTGAGCGTATCGGAAGCTACAACCCCAACACCAATCCGGCAACCATCGACCTTGACTCAACCGCAGCTTTGCGCTGGTTGACCAATGGCGCTGAAATGTCAGACACCGCCCGTGCAATCCTCTCATACCGAGGTGTATTGCTTCAGGCCCACCTCGCAAAAGGTGTGAAGAAAGGTGCAATGACAGAAGAAGAAGCTGAAAAGCGTTTTGCTTCGTGGTTGGCTGAAAAAGAAGGAAAAATCACCGCTAAGAAAGACTCATTGTCGAAAGCTGCTGCTAGCGACAAAGCAAGCCGATTGAAAGCGGAGATGGAAATCAATACTACTCGTGCCGCTGCACTCGCCGCTGCTGCTTCGCCAATGGCTGAAGAAGCTGCTGCTGAAGAGGCTCCAGTTGCTGAAGAAGCTCCAGTTGCTGAAGAAGCTCCAGTTGCTGAAGAAGCTCCGGCTGCTGAAGAGGCTCCGGCTGCTGAAGAAGCTCCAGTTGCTGAAGAAGCTCCGGCTGCTGAAGAAGCTCCGGCTGCTGAAGAAGCTCCGGCTGCTGAGGAAGCTCCGGCTGCTGAAGAAGCTCCTGCTGCTGAAGAAGCTCCGGCTGCTGAAGAAGCTCCAGTTGCTGAAGAAGCTCCGGCTGCTGAAGAAGCTCCTGCTGCTGAAGAAGGTTCAGACGAAGAAGCTAAGGCTGAGTAATCATTTGATTTCTGCAATAATTTTGGAGAGGGGCTTTGTGCCCCTTTCTTTTTGACCTGAACATATGGAATCGATAGGAAAAGTATTAAAACCACATGGCTACAAAGGTGAACTCACCATCTACCTCGAAGCCGATCGTATCGTGGATCCCATGGAGCTTCCCGTTATCTACCTCGATATGCAAGGAATGCCTGTGCCCTATGTCGTTGAAGACATTGCCAACAAAGGCAAAGGTCAGTTTAAAGTCCGACTAAAAGGAGTAACTACCGAAGCGGCAGCACTGCTCCTGGTCAAAAAAGCCGTGAGCATCGACGACGACCACCTGTATGAGGAGGAGGAAGATCCGATCATTGGCTATACGCTAATTGACCAAAAGCTGGGTGAAATAGGAACCGTTACCGGAATAATGGAAATTCCTGGAAACCAGTTGATCCGGGTAGATCGAAATGGAACCGAAGTCTTGATTCCTGACAATGACGAGGTTATTGTCGAAATCGATGACGATGCGCGTACCATTCTGGTGAATTGTCCGGATGGCCTGATCGATCTCAACGCATAAATCCTAAACTGCCCGCCGCATCTCATTTTTCGACCAATTTCAACATTATTCAGATAAGCGTAGTTAACAACTCTGCGAAATCGATCTGAACAAGGGGAAAAATTACCGTTAGCTTTAGAAGCGAGGTTCAACGGAATCCAAGTAAGAGTTCCTTTACGGAGCATTAACCCATTCTTAACATGTTGAAATAGTATGAGCAAGAAGATTTCGAAGAAGATTTATGTGATTGATACTTCAGTCCTGCTTCACGACCACAATTCCATCAAGCGTTTTGAGGACAATTACATCGCAATTCCCATTACTGTCCTGGAAGAATTGGACAAGTTCAAAGTCGGAAATGACACCCGAAATTATGAGGCGAGGGAATGCATCAGAATCATCGACCAACTGTCGGAAAACAACACACTTCAGGATTGGGTTGACCTCGAGAACGGATTTGGGGGAAAACTAAAAATCATCCACGACGATAATCCCGACAGCCCCACACGTGGCATCTTTGCTGATATTAAAAACGATCACAAGATTCTGGATGCCGCCATCCGACTGAGTCAGGAAGAACCCAAATCACGGGTTGTTCTGGTTACCAAAGACATCAATTTGCGACTAAAGGCAAAAGCACTCGACTTACCCGCCGAGGATTATAAAACAGGTCGCGTCGAGGATGAACGCATGAACTACCTCGGCAAATCACTCATAGAAGACGTAGACGCCGAAGATATTCGCAAAATTTATCAGTCGGGACACACCCGAAAAACGAGCATTCTGGGAGAGAAAAAGCAAAACAACCACTATTATGTATTGAAGAATTGCACCTCCTCTGCTCTGGGGTATTTCAATCCGCAAAACCGCATGATTGAACGGGTTGATAAAACTTACGCCTACGGAATTAAACCCAAAAATGCTGAACAAGCCTTTGCTCTGCACGCAGTGTTGAATCCGGAAATCAAACTGGTGACCATATCAGGAGTTGCAGGAACTGGTAAGACCCTTTTGGCCCTGGCCGGTTCACTTGAAATGAAGAACCTCTATGACCAAATCATCCTCGCCCGCCCCATCGTTCCCTTAAGCAACCGCGATATTGGATTTCTCCCCGGTGATGCCGACGAAAAAATCGGGCCCTACATGCAGCCGTTGTGGGATAATCTCAATTTCATCAAAAACCAGTTTGGCGAACACGAAAAGAAACGACGCGGCATTGAGGAAATGCAACAGGACGGTCGTATAACCATTTGCCCCTTGGCATACATTCGGGGCCGAAGTCTATCCAACGTTGTGTTCATCGTCGATGAAGCTCAAAACCTTACCCCACACGAAGTGAAAACCATTATCACTCGCGCAGGTGATAATTGCAAAATCATCTTAACGGGTGACGTGCGGCAAATTGACACGCCTTATCTCGATGAGCAATCGAATGGGTTGTCGTACGTTATTGACCGACTCAAAGGACAGGAATTGTACGCTCACGTAACACTGGAAAAAGGCGAACGAAGCGCGCTTGCCAACCTCGCCAACGAGCATTTGTAGCACATCGGAACACGTTGATATTACTGGCGTTCAGACGACTGGGCAGGTTCAGAACGGAAACGGATAAAAACGGCTAAATTTGTACCGAATTTCATCATGTGTACATGCAACAAGTAGCCCCTTATATCCCCACGCATAAAATCCGGATTGTAACTGCAGCATCACTTTTTGACGGTCACGACGCGGCCATCAATATTATGCGACGTATCATACAGTCAACGGGTGCAGAAGTTATTCACCTCGGACATGATCGAAGCGTTCAGGAGGTAGTTTCGTGTGCTATTCAGGAGGATGCCAATGCCATTGCTATTACTAGCTACCAGGGCGGACACATGGAGTATTTCAAGTACATGTACGACTTACTCCGTGAAAATGGCGCCGGTCACATTCAGATTTTCGGTGGAGGTGGTGGTACTATTCTCCCCGAGGAAATCAAGGAATTGGAGGCCTACGGGATTGCCCGCATCTATCATCCCGATGATGGACGGGAGCTTGGGCTGCAAGGGATGATCAATGATCTCATGAAGAAATCAGACTTTGCCACAGGGGCAAATCTGAACGGTGAGCCCAAGAAGATTATTGAAAAGAATCCAACAGCTATTGCACGCGTGATTTCGGCTGCTGAGAATTTTCACGATGAAAATGAGGTTGTTTTTAAAAGCATTCGCCAAAAGGCTCAGGCCTCAGGTGTGCCGGTACTCGGTATCACCGGAACCGGAGGTGCTGGCAAAAGCTCCTTGGTAGACGAGTTGGTTCGTCGCTTTCTCGTTGATTTTCCCGATAAATACATTGGAATCATCTCGGTAGATCCTACCAAACGAAAAACAGGAGGCGCACTTTTGGGCGACCGAATTCGCATGAACAGCATCTTCAACGAACGTTGCTACATGCGCTCACTCGCCACGCGTCAAAGCAATCTGGCTGTTTCACGCCATATCCAGGAGGCTGTTGATGTGCTTAAAGCTGCGGCTTACGACCTCGTCATATTGGAAACCTCAGGCATCGGTCAGAGCGATACCGAAATCGTTGATCACAGTGATGTGAGCATGTATGTAATGACGCCCGAGTACGGCGCTGCCAGTCAGCTGGAGAAAATCGACATGCTCGACTATGCCGATATTATTGCGCTCAACAAATTCGACAAGCGTGGAGCACAGGATGCCTTGCGCGACGTGAAGAAGCAATACCGCCGCAACCGACAACTCTTTGAACTCGACGATGATTCAACTCCGGTGTATGGCACAATTGCCAGTCAGTTCAACGATCCTGGAACCAACAAACTGTATAAAGCGTTGATGGATCTTGTGGCTTCGAAAACCGAAAAGCCTTTCCAAAGCACGTTGGAAGCGACCGACGAGATGAGTGAGAAGATTTACGTCATCCCTCCCAAGCGCGTGCGATACCTGTCTGAAATTTCAGATCAGGTAAGAAATTACAATGATTGGTCAAACAAGCAGGCGGCCATTGCTCAAAAACTGTACGCGCTCAAAGTGAGTATGGAAACGGTGGGCGATTCCGCAAATGCACAAACACCGCTTCAGGAATGCTACGATTCACTCCAGCGCGATTTATCGCGTGAGAACATGGAGATTATCGAAGGGTGGGACACGAAAAAGAAAAAGTATTCCGACGAAGTGTATACGTTTCAGGTGCGCGATAAACAAATCAGTATTGAGACGCATACGCGTTCGTTGAGCCATACCATGATTCCCAAAGTATCGCTCCCCCGTTACGAAGGCTGGGGAGACGTGCTCAAATGGAATTTGCAGGAAAACGTGCCCGGCGAGTTCCCCTATACCGCCGGAGTATTTCCGTTCAAGCGTGAAGGCGAAGACCCCACTCGTATGTTTGCCGGTGAAGGCGGTCCGGAACGCACCAACAAGCGTTTCCATTATGTAAGTTTAGGCATGCCAGCCAAACGGTTGAGCACCGCTTTTGATTCAGTCACCCTATACGGACGTGATCCCGGAGTTCGTCCCGATATCTACGGTAAAATTGGTAATTCCGGTGTCAGCATCTGCTGCCTCGACGATGCCAAAAAACTGTACAGCGGTTTCGACCTTTGCGATCCACGGACTTCCGTGTCGATGACCATCAACGGTCCGGCTCCTATGCTTTTGGGATTCTTTATGAATGCCGCCATAGATCAACAATGTGAGAAATACATCATTGAAAACGGACTTCAGGAGCAAGTAGAAAAGCGCATCGAAGAAATTTATCGCGAGAAAGGTGTTGCCCGACCAAAATACCATGGCGATTTGCCCGAAGGAAACGATGGTCTGGGTCTGATGCTGCTTGGTGTAACCGGAGATCAGGTGCTTCCTGCCTACGTGTACGCTCAAATGAAGGCCACGGCTTTAAGTTCCGTTCGCGGAACCGTACAGGCCGATATTCTCAAGGAGGATCAAGCGCAGAACACCTGCATTTTCTCTACGGAGTTTGCACTCCGATTGATGGGTGACGTGCAATCGTACTTCATTGAAAAACAAGTACGTAACTTCTACTCAGTAAGTATTTCAGGGTATCACATTGCCGAAGCCGGTGCCAATCCTATTACGCAGTTGGCCTTTACCCTGGCCAATGGATTCACTTATGTGGAGTACTACCTGAGTCGGGGCATGAGCATCGACCATTTCGCACCCAACCTGAGCTTCTTCTTCAGCAATGGTATTGATCCGGAGTATGCTGTAATCGGACGCGTAGCCCGCAGAATATGGTCGAAAGCCATGCGTGAAAAATACGGTGCCAATTCACGCAGTCAGAAGTTGAAGTACCACATTCAAACCAGTGGCCGTTCACTTCACGCGCAGGAAATTGCCTTCAATGATATTCGTACGACGTTGCAGGCATTGTACGCCATATACGATAACTGCAACAGTCTGCACACCAACGCTTACGATGAGGCCATCACCACCCCAACCGAGGAAAGTGTGCGCCGTGCAATGGCTATTCAGTTGATTATCAACAAGGAGCTTGGACTAGCCAAAAATGAAAACCCCATTCAGGGAGCCTTCATCATCGAAGAGCTTACGGATCTTGTGGAAGAAGCCGTGCTTGCCGAATTTGACCGCATAACCGAGCGCGGTGGCGTATTGGGTGCTATGGAAACCATGTATCAACGTGGAAAAATCCAGGATGAATCGTTATACTATGAAAACCTCAAGCATACCGGTGAATTCCCAATCATTGGTGTAAACACCTTCCTCAGTAGCGAAGGCTCACCAACGATTTTGCCCAAAGAAGTCATTCGTGCTACCGAAGAGGAGAAACAGAATCAAATCCAAACGGTGAGCTCTCTGCAACAAGGCAACAAGGATAAAGCCGCTGAGATGCTTCGTGAATTGCAATTGTGCGCCATTCGCAACGAAAACGTTTTTGCCCAACTCATGGAAACCTGCAAATGGTGCAGTCTGGGTGAGATCACCGACGCCCTCTTCGAAGTGGGCGGGCAGTATCGCAGAAACATGTAATGGTGGATCGGTCGGCCGGATATTGGTTAAAAACCGAGGAGCTGCTGCTTCTTGGGTTGTGCACCTGGGTCTTTTTCAGTACTTCCCTGCCCTGGTGGTATTATCCACTCTTTTTATTCGTGCCTGATTTCAGTATGCTGGGCTATTTGGTGAATCCTTCTATTGGCGCTTTCTTCTACAACCTCGGGCATCACCGCGGACTGGCAGCATTGGTTTTGCTTGGAGGATGGTATATCGGCAACGAAATGCTGGTGGGCGCGGGAGCCATTTGGCTTGTCCATATTTCCCTTGACCGACTGCTCGGATTTGGATTAAAATACCGGGATCAGTTTAAGCATACCCACCTCGATTCTCTTTGATTCTCAACGGAACAGCGGGGTTAAATACACATGTATTAGTTTCGTCAGTATCAATACTTTAAGACTTTATAACATCCGCTTTTAAATCGGTTTCCTATTTTTGATAAAAAAAAAAAAAAAAGAGAAGCATTCAGCA
>JAGQVX010000083.1 GCA_020437755.1 Flavobacteriales bacterium | reverse complement strand
TGAAGATGTCCGATGACCGCGTGGTGTCTGTGAAGGGACCAAAGGGAGAGCTTCAACAATGGATCGATCCATGTGTTGAAGTATCGATAGAAGACGGTGTAATTAATCTTACGCGCGAGTCGGATCATAGAGATCACCGCTCGAAGCATGGATTGTACCGCGCACTAATCGCCAATATGGTGGAAGGTGTATCGAATGGATATTCGGTTAAAATGGAATTGGTTGGTGTGGGTTTTCGTGCCAAGTCAACAGGTCAACTCCTGGAGTTGTCACTTGGATACTCTCACCCTATTGCATTCGAATTGCCAAAGGAGATTGCATTGATTGCCGAAACTGAAAAAGGAAAGAACCCAACCATCACGCTTACCAGTCATGATAAGCAGTTGATCGGACAAGTAGCAGCTAAACTTCGCTCGCTGCGTAAGCCTGAACCGTATAAAGGTAAAGGGGTTCGATTTGTGGGCGAGTATATCAGAAAGAAAGACGGAAAGACTTCTGCAAAATAATTTTATTGTCATGGCTACAAGAAAAGTTGAAAGAAGAAATAAGGTACGACGCCGAATTAGGAAGAACATCTTCGGTACATCGGACATTCCTAGGTTGTCGGTTTTCCGCAGCAATAAGGAGATTTACGCTCAGATCATTGACGACACTAACGGTAAGACGTTGGCAGCGGCAGGTTCTTTGGGAGTAAAGGATGGTCAGGGCGTTCCAAAAGTTGAGCAAGCTAAGATTGTTGGTAAGCTCATCGCTGAACGTGCACAGGCTGCAGGTATTAACAATATTGTTTTCGATCGTGGTGGATATTTGTTCCATGGCCGTGTAAAGGCTTTGGCTGACGCTGCACGTGAAGCAGGACTTAAATTCTAATGGGAATCATGAAGGATAATAACAACAACGTCCGATCAAAAGACATGGAACTGGTAGACCGTTTGGTTACTGTAAACCGTGTGACCAAGGTAACTAAGGGTGGTCGTGACTTCAGCTTCTCTGCAATTGTAGTAGTTGGAAATGAAAACGGTGTCGTAGGACATGGTTTGGGAAAAGCGAAGGAAGTGACAATCGCTATCCAAAAGGGTATCGAGGATGCTAAGAAAAGCTTGATTTCAGTTCCGCTGATCAATGGAACCATTCCTCATGCTCAATATGGAAAGTATAGTGGAGCTCGAGTATATATTAAGCCTGCTGCACACGGTACTGGTGTTATTGCCGGTGGTGCGATGCGTGCAGTACTTGAAAGCCTTGGCGTAACGGATGTACTTGCTAAGTCTCTCGGTTCGTCCAACCCACACAACGTGGTTAAAGCTACACTTGACGCATTAAGCCAGCTGCGAGATGCGCGCCAGATTGCTGATATCCGTGGGATTTCCGTTCAACGAGTTTTCAAAGGATAATACCAGGAATAATGGGTAAAGTGAGAATTACACAAGTGAAGAGCATTATTGGGCAACCCAAGCGTCAGAAGGATACGATGACGGCTCTCGGAATTAAGAAACTCAACCAAAGCGTAGAGAAAGAAGCTACTCCTCAAATCATGGGAATGATAACAAAAGTGCGTCATCTCGTGGTTGTTGAAGAACTTTAATATTTTTGCACTCATGAAATTACACACACTGAAACCTGCGGTTGGTTCAACCAAGCAGCGAAAGCGAGTAGGTCGCGGAGAAGGATCTGGACACGGTGGTACATCAACACGTGGACACAAAGGAGCCAAGTCGCGATCGGGATACAAATCGAAGATCGGATTTGAAGGTGGTCAGATGCCTCTGCAGCGTCGTGTTCCTAAATTCGGTTTCAAGAACATCAATCGGGTAGAATACAAAGCGATCAATCTGGATACTCTCCAGCAATTGGTTGATTCGAAGAATGTATCAGAAGTTACCTTGGATGTGTTCCGGGAGAACGGACTTGCCTCAAAGAATGATCTCATCAAGATCTTGGGAAGGGGAGAACTTAAAGCAAAAGTGAACGTAAGCGCTCACAAGTTTTCAGCTTCCGCTAGTGCTGCTATTGAAGCACAGGGAGGTCAAGTAACAATCCTTTAACAACTGAAGCATGAAGGGCTTTTTCAAGAAATTAGTAGAGATATTCAAACACGAAGAACTGAAGAAGAAGATCCTCCTTACTATGGGTCTGATTCTGATCTATCGTATTGGATGCTATATCGTTATACCGGGTGTTGATTCTGTAGCAGTACAGGACTATTTCAATACACTCAGTGGCAGCGGTGGCGGATTCAGTATTACGGATATCCTCAGCCTCTTTACAGGAGGAGCCTTTACGTCGGCTTCGATCTTTGCGTTGGGAATTATGCCATATATCTCTGCATCAATTATCATGCAG
Source organism: Flavobacteriales bacterium (assembly GCA_020437755.1). Taxonomy (GTDB): domain Bacteria; phylum Bacteroidota; class Bacteroidia; order Flavobacteriales_D; family Sanyastnellaceae; genus JADFAK01. The sequence goes on along the minus strand of JAGQVX010000083.1, from coordinate 13,882 downwards.
CTATTGGGTATAGCGGTACCATCGATTCAAAAGATGCAAAATGAAGGTGAAAGTGGGCGTAAGAAGATCAATCAGTGGACACGCACCCTGACCATTGCTATTTGCCTTGTGCAGTCACCTGGGTATATCCTGACGTCTATTCCTGAGAATGCACGTCCTGATTTTGCTCTGTGGATGCCGGCAGCGGTAATTATCCTTACCTGTTCAACCTTGTTTGTGATGTGGTTGGGTGAACGAATTACTGACAAAGGAATTGGAAATGGTATCTCATTGCTTATCATGATCGGTATCATTGCTCGATTCCCACAGTCCATTGTTCAGGAGGCAGCGCATCCTGAGAATTCGTTCTTCTTCATCTTGATCGAAGTTGCTGCATTCTTTGTAGTGATTATGGCTTCGGTAGCTTTGGTGAGAGCGATTCGCCAAGTGACTGTTCAACGGGCTAAAATGAATTTAGGCGGACACCTTCCTCAAGGAGAAGGGAAACGTGACTACATTCCGTTACGAGTGAATTCAGCTGGTGTAATGCCAATCATCTTTGCTCAGGCAATTATGTTTGTTCCTTTGTATCTGAGAACTTCAGAGACTTTCAAGGAGAGCACAGTATTGGCTGCATTGTCGGATTTCAGTGGGTTTTGGTACAATCTGATCTTCTTCTTGATGATTGTGATCTTCACCTATTTTTACACGGCAATTACGGTTAACCCCAACAACATTGCTGATGATTTGAAGCGTCAGGGTACTTTTATCCCAGGTGTTAAACCAGGGCGCCCTACAGCTGAGTTCCTTGATGTAATTCTATCACGTATTACATTACCAGGCTCAGTTTTCCTTGGGCTCATCGCTATTTTGCCGGCTGTTGTCTTGGCAATAGGATTAACAAAAACACAAGATTTCTCTTACTTCTTTGGCGGTACTTCACTGCTGATTATGGTGGGAGTTGTATTAGATACCTTACAGCAAATTGATAGTTATTTGCTTTCTCGACACTATGACGGATTGATGAAATCTGGCAAATTGTCGGGACGAGGAACATCTGTTTCGGGAATCGCTGGTTAGTAGTTACCATGGTTTTCTATAAGACAGAGGAAGAAATTGAACTATTAAGAAAGAGTTCTTTACTTGTTGGTAGAACGCTTGCAGAAGTTGCTCGGCATATTAAGCCGGGAACAACAACACTGCAATTGGATAAAGTGGCTCATGACTTCATCAAAGATCATGGCGCGGTTCCGGGATTTCTGAACTATAATGGATTTCCCAATTCATTATGCACATCTGTGAATGAACAGGTGGTTCATGGGATTCCAAACGACATACCATTGAAAGAGGGTGATGTTGTTTCTGTGGATTGCGGTGTGTTGATGAACGGCTTCTACGGGGATTCGGCCTACACTTTTGGGGTAGGTGAAATTTCCGAGGAAGTAAAGAAGTTGTTGAAAGTCACGAAGGAATGTTTAGCCAAGGCTATTGAGGTTGCTGTTGTAGGCAACAGGATCGGTGATATTGGTTATGCAGTGCAATCCCATGCAGAAGCTCAGGGCTATGGTGTAGTGAGAGAATTGGTAGGTCACGGTTTAGGCCGCAACCTACATGAGGAACCGGAAGTTCCAAACTATGGACGGAGAGGTTTTGGGAAGAAGCTTAAAGAGGGGTTGGTGTTGGCTATTGAGCCTATGATTAACATGGGCACCAAGGATGTGATGCAGGATGAGGATGGTTGGACTATCCGAACTGCGGATCGGCTTCCATCAGCTCATTTTGAGCATGATGTGGTTGTGAGAAAGGGGAAAGCAGAAGTTCTATCGACATTTGAGTACATAGAAGAAGTTTTAGAATTGGTTTAATATATATGGCAAAACAATCATCAATCGAAGCCGACGGAACAATCATCGAGGCACTCTCGAATGCAATGTTCCGGGTGGAGCTTGAAAATGGGCATATCATTACAGCTCATATCAGTGGAAAGATGAGGATGTACTACATCAAAATCCTTCCAGGAGACCGAGTAAAGGTGAGTATGTCGCCATATGATTTGACAAAAGGAAGAATAACATTCAGATATAAGAATTAGGTCATGAAAGTCAGGGCATCATTGAAAAAGCGTTCGGCAGACTGCAAAATTGTACGCAGGAAAGGTCGTCTGTATGTGATTAATAAGAAGAATCCTAAACTCAAACAACGACAAGGGTAACCCTGTCATTGATAAATATTATAGTCTATGGCTAGGATAGGTGGTGTAGATTTACCAACAAACAAGAGAGGAGTAGTAGGCCTCACATATATCTACGGTATCGGCAGAAGCCGCGCAAGTATGATTCTTGAGCGCGCCGGAGTTGATGAAAGTACACGTGTAAAAGATTGGTCTGACGATGAATTGTCAGCCATTCGTGGAATCATCAATGGTGGCGAGTTCAAAGTCGAAGGTGCTTTGCGTTCGGAAACTCAAATGCATATCAAACGATTGATGGATATCGGTTGCTACCGTGGAATTCGTCATCGTGTTGGTTTGCCACTGCGCGGTCAAAGAACTAAGAACAACTCGCGAACTCGTAAGGGTAAGCGTAAGACAGTTGCAAATAAGAAGAAGGCCTCTTAAGGGGTCGGATAACCTCAACGTATTATGGCAAAAAGTACGAAAAAGAAAAAGAACGTCCGTGTGGATGCAGTTGGTGAAGCGCATATTCAAGCGTCTTTCAACAATATCATTATCTCACTGACAAATGCACAAGGTCAGGTGATTTCTTGGTCTTCAGCAGGGAAAATGGGTTTCCGTGGTTCGAAGAAGAATACACCTTATGCGGCTCAGGTAGCGGCAGAAGAATGTGCCAAAGAGGCTTTTGAATTTGGCCTCCGAAAAGTGAAGGTTTATGTGAAAGGACCTGGAGCTGGTCGTGAATCAGCTATCCGTTCACTGCACAACTCAGGTGTGGAAGTTACAGAGATCGTCGATGTAACACCAATGCCACACAACGGTTGTCGACCACCTAAAAGAAGAAGAGTTTAATTTCAATAAGTCAGAAGAATGGCTAGGTACACGGGACCATTATCAAAAATTGCGCGGAGATTCAAAGAACCAATCTTCGGACCGGATAAAGCTCTGGAGCGTAAGAATTACCCTCCGGGACAACACGGACCAAACAAGCGTCGTGCTAAAGCGAGTGAATACAGCACGCAGTTGGCAGAGAAGCAAAAAGCAAAATACACATACGGTATTCTTGAACGTCAGTTCTCGAATATGTTTAAGAAGGCTTCTGCGAAAACCGGTATTACCGGTGAAGTTTTGCTTCAACTATGCGAAGCACGTTTGGACAATACCGTTTATCGATTGGGAATTTCCCCAACTCGTCGTGGTGCAAGACAGCTTGTTTCACACAAACACATCACCGTTAATGGTAGTGTAGTGAACATCCCGTCATACCAGCTTCGTCCGGGTGATTCAATTGGTGTTCGTGAACGCTCTAAGTCTCTTGAAGCAATTTCAGAATCATTGGCTGCAAATCCAGTGAAAAGCGAATGGCTTGATTGGGATAAGCAAGAGTATACCGGACGATTTTTGGAGTATCCTACTCGTGAGCAGATCCCTGAGAATATCAAGGAGAACCTCATCGTCGAGTTGTACTCTAAGTAATAATATATTTTACACCTCAATATGGCAATCTTAGATTTTCAAAAGCCTGACAAAGTTGTAATGATCAACTCTGATGAGTTCAATGGACAATTCGAATTCCGTCCACTTGAACCAGGGTTTGGTATTACTATCGGAAACGCCTTGCGTAGAATTCTCCTTTCTTCGTTGGAAGGATACGCGATCACTTCATTGAAAGTAGATGGAGTTGATCACGAGTATTCTACCATCAAAGGAGTTGTTGAGGATGTTACTGAAATTGTATTGAATCTGAAGCAAGTCCGATTCAAACAACAAATTGCTGAAACTGCCAGCGAAAGAGTATTGGTTACTATCTCAGGACAGGACCAAATTACTGCAGGCGACCTTGGTAAATTTACCTCTGCCTTCCAGGTACTCAATCCTGATCATGTTATCTGTAATCTGGAACCTTCAGTGAAGATCAACATGGAGTTGAATGTTGGTAAGGGACGTGGATACGTGCCTGCCGATGAAAATCGAGTGGCTAACGCGCCTATCGGTACTATCTTCGTTGATTCTGTTTTTACTCCTATCCGCAATGTGAAGTATTCAGTAGAAAACTTCCGTGTTGAGCAGAAAACAGATTACGAAAAGTTGGTAATCGATATTGAAGGAGATGGATCTATCATGCCGAAAGATGCTCTCCAGGAAGCAGCTAAAATCCTCATCCACCATTTCATGCTTTTCAGTGATGAAAAGATTACTTTGGAAAGTGAAGAGAAAGCCGCTACCGAAGAGTTCGATGAAACATCACTCCACATGCGTCAACTCCTGAAGACCAAATTGGTTGATATGGACTTGTCAGTACGTGCGCTGAATTGCCTCAAGGCAGCGGATATTGAGACTTTGGGAGACCTCGTTTCATACAACAAAAACGACCTGCTTAAGTTCCGTAACTTCGGTAAGAAGTCACTCACTGAGTTGGAAGAACTTGTTGAGAACAAAGGGTTGAATTTTGGAATGAATACAGCGAAATACAAGCTGGATAAAGAATAAAAACGAAATAAGAGAATTCTTATTTGAACACCTCGAATAGCGATGAGACACGGGAAGCGAATAAATCATCTGAGTAGAAAGTCAGCTCACCGCAAGGCTATGTTGGCAAACATGGCTTGCTCACTGATTGAACATAAGCGTATCAACACAACTGTTGCAAAAGCGAAAGCGTTGCGCATGTACGTTGAGCCAATCATCAATCGTGCAAAAACGGATTCAACACATTCTCGTCGAATGGTGTTCCGTTCACTGCGCGACAAGTATGCGGTACAGGAGCTGTTCCGTACTGTAGGACCAGCGATCACTGATCGTGATGGTGGGTATACACGAATCATTAAAACCGGCTTCCGTCCTGGCGATGCAGCGGATATGTGCCTCATTGAGTTGGTTGATTTCAACGATCTCTATGGAACAGCCACTGCTTCTAAGAAAAAGCGTACACGTCGAGGTGGTGCTAAGAAGAAAGCTGAGGATGTAGTTGCCACAGGAGCTGCGGCTGTTGCCGACAAGGCAGTAGAGGTTGCTGAAAAAACTGCTGAAGCCGTTAGTGATACGGTAGAAGAAGTTTCGGAGGCAGCAGAGGAAGTTGCGGAAGCTACAACCGAGCAAGTTGCTGAAGCAACACAGGAAGCTACTGAAGCGGCAGATGAAGCTGCTGACGAAAGCAAAGATGACGCTGAAAATAGCGATGATGAGAATAAAGCCTGATGCAAACAGGACCTCAATAGAAAGGATAACACCTCTGGTGTTGTCCTTTTTTTTTGTGAAAAACATCCCCCCTTTGTGCATATCTATGGCACTGCCTTTTTTTTGTCTCAAACTGTCAGATTAATTTTGCAACATGTCTTTGGAAACCCCACAACCCGCCTACCTGGTCCTTCAAGATGGAACAGTTTTTATCGGAAAGTCTGCCGGTAGCATTGGCACTACAACTGGAGAAATAGCCTTCAATACCGGGATGACCGGGTATCAGGAAATATTCTCCGACCCATCGTACTACAAGCAAATTCTCATCATGACCACTTCCCACATCGGGAATTATGGAGTACATGAGGAAGAAATAGAAAGCGATACCATTAAAGTAGCAGGTATCGTGTGTAAGAAATTTTCGCAAATCGCGAGCAGACCGGGATCTTCGGGTACATTACAAGGTTACCTGGAACGGGATGGAATTGTAGGCATTTGCGATCTTGATACACGTGCCTTGGTTCGTCATATACGCCAAAAAGGCGCTATGAACGCCGTCATATCTTCGGAGATTACAGATGTGGATCAGCTGAAAAAGATGGTGTCTGAAATTCCTTCGATGCAGGGAATGGAGCTTTCGTCTTTTGTTTCGACCAAACAGGCATATGACGTGGCTTCAGACAATCCATCGGCAAACGTAGCACTATTGGATTTAGGGGTGAAGCGCAATATTATCCGCTGCCTCACCGAGCGGGGATGCAATGTGCGAGTGTTTCCACACAATAGTACTGCCGATGAAATCGCGAAGTGGAACCCCGATGGTATTATGCTGTCCAACGGACCGGGCGATCCCGCTGCAATGCCTGAAGTAGTTGCCGAAATCGGTAAGTTGGTCGAACTTGGCTTGCCTACTTTTGGAATATGCTTGGGGCACCAAATGATAGCATTAAGTCAAGGTTTGACCACCGAGAAAATGTTCAATGGCCACCGTGGTGTGAATCACCCGGTGAAGAACTTGAAATCGGGACGCTGTGAGATCACCTCTCAAAACCATGGATTTGTAGTTAGCCGGGATTCCCTTGCTGATAACGTTCAAATTGAAGAAACGCACATGCATCTGAATGATCATTCAGTTGCCGGTATTCAGCATAAAACCAAACCTTTGTTCAGTGTGCAATACCACCCTGAAGCATCCGCCGGACCACACGACTCAAGATATTTGTTTGACCAGTTTGTCGAACGTATTCATGAATTCAAATCTCAACCTGTTTCATAAAATCTCACAATGAGCTACATAGCAAAAATTCAGGCCCGTCAAATTCTGGATTCCCGGGGCAATCCAACGGTTGAAGTAGATGTTATTCTCGACAATGGTGTGTTTGGTCGCGCTGCTGTTCCTTCGGGAGCCAGCACCGGCATCTGGGAGGCCGTGGAATTGCGTGATCAAGACCCCGATACTTATCTCGGAAAAGGAGTACTCAAGGCCGTTGAGAACGTGAACACCATTCTCAACGACGAGCTGAATGGTGCGTACATATTTGATCAGAACCTGATCGATAAGGCTATGTGCGGAATTGACGGAACAGCCTCGAAATCCATCCTGGGCGCCAATGCAATTCTGGGCGTTTCTCTGGCATGCGCCAAAGCTGCAGCTGATACTATTGGTCAACCCCTTTACCGCTACGTAGGCGGCGTTAGCGCGAATACCCTTCCTATTCCCATGATGAACATCCTCAACGGAGGTTCACATGCCGATAACAAAATTGATATCCAGGAATTTATGATTATGCCCGTTGGCGCTCAAACGTTTTCCGACGGACTGCGAATGGGTACCACCGTATTTCATCACCTGAAAAGCGTGCTGAAAGATCAGGGAATGTCTACCAATGTCGGTGATGAAGGTGGTTTTGCTCCTAACCTGGGCTCCAATGAGGATGCTGTAAGGGTGGTTCTTCAGGCTATCGACAAGGCAGGTTATCGTCCGGGTGAAGATATTCTTATTGCCCTTGATGCTGCATCTTCTGAGTTCTACGATAAGGAGAATAATACCTATAACCTGGATTCTACCGGTGATAAATTAACTCCGGCTGAGATGGTATCCTTCTGGAAGGATTGGACTAATAAGTACCCAATTGTGTCCATCGAAGATGGGTGCGCCGAAGATGATTGGGATGGCTGGAAGATGCTTACCGATGCCGTTGGAAATAATATCCAGTTGGTAGGTGATGATTTGTTCGTGACTAATACCAAGCGACTCGCTCAAGGAATTGAATCGGGTACGGCGAATTCTATATTGGTTAAAGTCAACCAAATTGGAACGCTCACCGAAACCATCGAGGCAGTGGAAATGGCGCATCGTCATCAGTATACTTCTGTCATGAGCCATAGAAGTGGTGAAACCGAGGATTCTACAATTGCCGACCTTGCTGTTGCACTGAATACCGGCCAGATTAAAACAGGTTCGGCGTCGCGTTCCGATAGGGTCGCTAAATACAATCAGCTGCTTCGCATTGAAGAGCAATTGGGCAAGATGGCCTACTATCCAGGAACGAATTTTAAATTCATGCCGTAATGCTTCAATACTGAACGCTGGTAATTCAAATAGGATAACACATTCTTTTAAAGTCAGACTGGCATGGTTTGTTGCGAGTCTGGCTTTTCCATTTGTGCTTTCCTTGCATTTGATCAATCAGTTGCCTCAGGGTCGGCATAGTTGGACCCAGTGGGATCATTACGCCATGGCCGTGGAGTGCGGGAACAACGGTTCGATACTTGAACCCCGCACCCTCAATCTCCATCCTGAGTATATGCTCAAGGACAATGCATTGCCTGAGTCACAAGTTGGAATAACACGTGCGGATTGCATTCTGCCGCACTGTATTGCCGGATGGATGTACACATGGTTTCCGGGATCCCCGACTCCCATTCGTCTCGTATGGCTATTCTTTGCCGGTATGGGAATGTTCAGCCTTACCCTGATTCTCTCAAGGTATTTCAGCAGTTCTCTATTACCCCTGGCTTTTGCAAGTTTGCTTTTAGCGACGCCGGGATTTATCATATATAGTAGTTCTTTTATTCCCGGAATTCCTGCACTTTCTTGTTGGTTGGCTTCAGTATATCTCACGTTACGTTTCAAGGATAGGCCCATCTGGATGTGGGCCACGCTTGCGGCACTTCTGGGGGGGCTGGCCATCGCTATCCGACCGCCATTTGTGATTGCCGTGGTGGCCATTTGGCTTTATGCCTTTATGGAATCCACATCTAAAGCAGTCCGTATTCAGTGGTTGTCATCATGGGCAATTGCAGCTGTACTGGTGTTGATTCACTACGTATATATGTGGAATCTTGGCGTGAGGGAAGGCTCTGTTTTTCTCACGCACACCATGCCGGCTGGGGGGATTTTGGATTTTGTGGTTCTATTGAATGATGCATTCAACGCCAACCGTCATCTTTGGCTCAATACGCTGCAATGGGCAATATGTGCAGGTGCTCTTTTGGTTGCTATTCGGGCTGTATTGAAACACCGAGGGCATCTCGCATCAGCGGTACTATGGGGCGCCGGCGTCCTACTCTACACCTATCTTTTTGCTCGCCAATTGCTTGACCATGATTATTACTTTTTGGACACGTGGCTTCCGCTTGCCATAGGTTTATGCATATATGCCATTCGGCAAATGCAAAACTGGTCAAGTCGCCGATTTGAGAATAGCGCACTTTTCTTTCTCGTCCTCTTTTTGGCAGTAGTTAGTGCAAATTCTTCATGGGAATCAGCCCTGCCCGCAGAATGCAATGATTACAACTCGAGAGAACAGCAAGAAAGCCGGGCGATTTCCGATTCACTTGCAGTTGTTCTCCGGGATCTGGCTTATGGAATGGATCACAAAGTGCTTTACCTCGATGCCGCCAGCAATAACGGTCCCTTGGTAAAACTCGGGCGGAAGGGATATGCAGTCATCAATACTTCGCTACCCCATTTGGCGAATGCCTACAACTTCTCATGGGATTTTATATTGGTTTCCAGAGAGTCCTATACCTCAGATATTACGAGGCAAGACGGGACCTTCGCGGGTAAATACAGGCTGGCGGGGACGACCAGGGAAATGCTTGTGTTTGACCGCAAAAACGAACCAGACGTGCCGATGTATGATACTTTGGATTGTGAAGATCGCTATGCGTGGGTAAATCACATGGTCACCGATACCGTTGTGCCGGCGGGAAATGAGTTTCTTTTTACCACAGAATTGGGTGACTTGACGGGCATGTCAGGTATCCATGTTGAACTTAAACTGAAACAATGCGCACCGGAATTGCAGCTCGTTGGTAGTAAAAGAGCATACTATCGAAGCGTTGAATTGGGCAAGCTCCCCGATTCCGATAACTTGGAATATACCGTGGATTTTGTGATTCCCGAAGGTGCAGCAAGAGGTGAACCCAAATGCTACCTTTTTAATCCGTCTCTTAAGGAGCTTGAAATAGTCTGTTTGCGGATTACCCCCTTTCGTTAATCCTGTGTTTAGTGTTTTATAATCGTTCCGCCCATCCGCGTTGTGCGGCTTCCATTGATTTGAATCTGGTAAGCGCCATTCGGCAAATGGTGAATCTCGTGCTGCTGTCCTTTTCCTTCATAAACCACATTTCCCGTGTTGTCGATCAATCGAACAATTTCACCGACCCCAACGGATGAACACGTGAACCCATTAGTAGTAGGATTGGGGTAGAGCAGGACTTCCCCCGTTATAACACCGTTTTCAGCAATGCCAATTTCACCTGTGCGATAAGCCCAAGCATAGTCACCGGGTCTGAACTGATAAAACTTGAACTGACCTTGCCAGTTCGTTGCCGAGCCTTGAGTGTTGAGCTCATAGTTGTTGTGTTCTTCCCATATATGCCCAGGATGCGGCCGATAAAGAAGAATGAGCGAATCCTCAGTCTGCCCCGCATTTTGAAGCGACTCAAAAAACAATGGATCGTAGTAGTTGGACCCATTGGGATTGCCATAATAGGTAATGCGCCCCATGATATCCGCGCTTTCGGGAATAAAACCATCGATTCGCCAATAGCGGTCATCTGCAATATGATACTCAACTTGAGTCTGTTCAGGGTCTGCCCCTACCCAATGATTCTCTACACGGATCCATAGGCTATCTCCTTCTTCAATGGCATTGACATCCAGGAAAAACTCAGGATAGGAAGCCGACTCAATACCTGTTTGATTGCGCACGATGGTTTCAGCAAGCACCGCCTGATTGAATAGTGAGTTGAATTCCAGCAATACCTTGTGAGGGTTTACTTGTGTTGAAACAGAGGCCATGGAGAACTCTCCGCCCGCGGTAATGGTGAATGATTCGGAAAGTCCGGTAGAATCCATTACCGTTACTTCGAGAGGTACCTCGTAGTAGAAATCGGGTGCATGGTGCAGTTTCTGTCGAAGATAGATCAATACATCGAAATTGCCTGATGATTCACTAATGTCGGTGCTATCGATACTGAACTCGCAGAAACCAGGATTGAATATCATCGGGTCAAATAGAGGAGATATATCGGTCGCTACGATCTCACCCAGCGCGTCCCGAAATTGCTCGCTGGTGATCGTCTGGTTCTCGTATTCCGTTTGAATATGCGTAAGCCCTGCAAAGAAGGCCTCATCACCCAATGCTCTGCGTAAATTATGCGCAACTTCGGCACCCTTGTTATAAACATGGTCGCCATAGGTGTTTTCCGTTCCAATTCCTGAAACCGGATAATACCCACCGTCGCTGATGTGCGCTTCTGTCAAAACGTCCTTGTGATTGGACAACATCGCACTGTGATAGGATTCCGGCCCTTCCACCTGCTCAAGAAACAACCACTCGGAGAAAGATGCCAAACCTTCGTTGAGCCACATATCCTCTTTGTATCTGCAGGTAACCAGATCTCCCCACCAGTGATGCGACAATTCGTGAGCCATCAATGTTTCAAAAGAAAGGTCGCCTGACGCAAAAGATAGAGGGTATGCGATATTGGTCGCATGCTCCATGGCTCCTGAATTGAATGGAACAAAGGCATAGCCCACACGGGGCCATAAATAGGGACCATAGTGGTTTTCAAAAGCCATCAAAGCATCCGGGAGATGAGTAAATGAAGATTTCACAGCTGTGGTGTCGTTGGCCTTTGCTGTAAGGAAAACCGGTATCTCTGTTCCTGTTGTGCTCGTATAAATGCTCTCAGCCGACACATAAGATGCTACTGCAACCGACACAAGATAGGATGGAATTGGGCGATCGAGCACCCAATGTGAGACAATGGAATCACCACCAATGGAATCGGTGCTTATTTGCATGCCATTGCACCAGGCATTTTTACCTGCGGAAGTGAGAACAGAAAAGCTGTAGGTGCTCCGTTCTGCGAAGTTATCGAAGCACGGAAACCAGGCGCGACCGTAATTGTGAGGTTCGGCAGCAAACCCTACACCGAGGTTAAAGGCATAAGATCCCGCCCAGTACCAGCCTCCCCAACCACTGGCATCCTGAGTAGGAGTGCCGTGATAGTAAATATCAACCTCCGAGGTGTCACCCGGGGATAGGGTAGAAGGCAGGTGCACTACGAGTAAGTCATCACTATAGCTATATGAGAGCAGGTCTTCATTTGCGCCGTGGATAGAATCTATGGTCATTCCAATAAGATCAAACGAAATGCTGTTGACATTCGGTTGTAGCGATGTAAATGAGGTACTGCATACACCGGAGATGGTATGACCTGAAAAGTCGGTTACATCAAGAAACAGGTGTTGGTTCAGAAGGTCTAGTGTGTCGGAGCGGTCATTGTCGTTTTCATATCTCTGCCAACCCATCATCTGAATGGCACTGCTTCCGCAGTATTTGCTTCCCATAGTTTGAGCTGCCGACTTGCGTGGTAATATTGTGAAGCCAAACACTAAAGTCACGGCTATCGCAATGCTTTTGTGAGAAAAAAATGATTGAATTGCTACCATTGTATATGTCTGGAAAATTCGAATGTCAGGAAGATAGCTTTTTTTTGAATCTGACAAACTATTGTAAGAGTGAAGCCACGTTTTGTCCGCTTTTTTTAGGGTTTTGAAAAAAAATATTGCCCTTGGGTAGGGTGAAACAAGGGTTAGCTGTATTTTGAATAGTTGGAAACCTATCAGGTAGTTCATTTGATGTGTTCCCGCATATAACCGTATCTATTGTTTAAATCACAAGTCTCATGAAGCCATCTACTGAGTTATTTGACCTGATCAAATCACTTTCGAAGTCGGAGAAGAGGTTTTTTAAGCTTTCATCTTCCTTGCAAAGTGGAGATAAAAACTACCTGAAAATCTTTGATGCAATTGATCGCCAGGTGGAGTATGATGAATCGGGAATTAAAGATCAGTTTTCGGATGAGACGTTCATCAAGCACTTTCCTTCGGAAAAGAACCATCTGTACAAGTTGATATTGAAAAGCCTGCGGTCGTATCATGCCGACAATAGCGCAAGTTCATTATTGAAACAGGAGATTAAGAATATTGAGATTCTGTACAACAAGGCACTATTTAAGGAGTGCAATAAGTTTTTGCTGAGAGCAAAAAAGATGGCGATTGTGCACGAGAAGTTCTATTTCCTTTTTGAGCTGATCAGTTGGGAGAAGTTGCTTTTGGAGGAAGCGTTTGAAGATGGACAGTTTACCAAAGATCTGGACACCTTGATCCGCGAGGAGCAAGAGATCATTGAAAAACTCCGAAATCTCGCCGCCTATCACGTGCTGTATTCAAAGATCAATTACGTTTTTCGTTCCGGTGGATTTGTGCGCAACGAAGACGATCGCAGACTGGTACAGGAGATTGCTAACCATCCACTAATTAAGGGAAAGAATACCGCTCTTTCGAAGCGCGCAGCCAGCATCTGCTACTACACGCAGGGTTTTTGCAGCCTTGCAAATGGAGATTATGAAATGGCACTAGAGAAATTCAGTAGAACCAAGCAGATACTGGATGATAACCCAAAGATTCGAAAGGACTTGTCGAAACGCTACGTGCGCGCATTGAGCAATATGATTTCCTGTACAATTGACCTGGGCAATTACTCACAAGCTCGTGCGATGACCAAGGAACTCAAGGCCAGTGGAAATTTGGAAGGATTCAATCGCACGGATATTCAAGTAAACATTTTCAAGGATACCTATATCAGTGAAATGAAGATATGTCATCAAACAGGTGATTTCGACAAGGGACTGGATATGGTTGAGTCTGTCATTAAGCAATTGGAAGAATGGCAGGGGTTACTCCATAAAGAACAGGAGTTGGTGTTCTACTATCATATTGCTTACATCTATTTTGGCGCAGGACTATACAACAAGGCCCTCTACTGGATTAATAAGGTCCTCAATGATAATGAGAATACCCTTCGTCAAGATCTATATTCATATGCTCGATTGTTCAATCTGGTCATCCATTTCGAGCTTGGAAACTTCGACCTGCTCGAATACATCACGAAGTCAACCCAGCGATATTTGCATAAGCGCCAGCGAGATTACGAATTTGAAAAGATGGTCATCGATATGGTAAGGCGATTG
>JAGQVX010000082.1 GCA_020437755.1 Flavobacteriales bacterium | reverse complement strand
TAGGTTTTGACGTGTGAATGCAGGATATGGGCGCAATAAATCGACGCCCGTGCCGATGTTGGATGACGTGGTGTAATGTTAGTCAGTAGCCTCTCGTCCTCTGTGGTAGGTCTTGGGGGCGACTTTGAGACGCGATAAATAGCGTCTTTACGTGGTGGGACATTATAGTGGTCGTTGGCCCTTGAGTTAATCTTCGTGGTAGTAGAATTCAGATTCTTCGAGGGGCTTTGATCGGCGGTAGACTTTGTAGTCGGCGTAGCGCTTCTTGACGAAAATGATGAAGTCGTACTGGGAGGTATGCTTGAGAAACGAATCACTTACTCCAATAAAGTCAATGAATCCATCGAATTCAACTTCTTCCAGGTCTATGATTTCGTAATCCACATATTTCACGAAAAGCTCCTTGAGTAATTCCCTGCGCCGATCGTCGTTGAACATTTCGTATGCGAGTCGCTTAGAACGTTCCCGTTTCGAGAAGGATTGATAGAGGAATGTAATGGGGCTGGCAGCCGCATCGATACCACTCACCTTAAAATCGTCTTCGTTGTAACCCAGTTTCTTGATGTCGCTCTGGATTTTCTCCAAATCGCGGGGTGCAATTACTTCCGCTGCACCTATGCTAATGGTGATAGGATATAACCGTAAATCAAATGTATACGGTCCGGCTAGCACGGAATCGGCAAAGCACACTTTGACAGAGTTATACCCCATGGCACCAAACACCAAGGTGTCAGACTTATTGCAGGTCACGTTGTACTTTCCATCGGCTCCGCCGAAATTCCCCAATCGGGTACGTTGATTTACAATGAGCAAATCGGGCTTGGTGAATCCTCGTTCGTCACGGGCAATCCCTTGCACCTGAATTACTGTGGTATCCCGTTGAGCAAACAAGGAAAATGAAGGAATTACGAAAGACAGAAATACGATGACTTTGAACAATTGCGGAATCATAGATATTCGATTGGTACCTGTAAGACGAACAAGTGGAGCAAATCCTACACCAAAATGGTTATTCCTGTGCATCTTTTCTCATTAACCAAAACTCTTCCTTGCGAAACTCCCCATTGATGCGCCCTTCGATGGCCGTTCGAAGCTCAACCTGCGATTTCAACTCATACACGATGTACTGAGGAAAAGGGTACTTCTTATTCTCGAAAATCAATGTATTACCTTGCTGAGAGCCTAAGGTAAAAACTACCGCATACTCATCCGATTGGCCGGGAATTCTCACTAAATATCGCAAGGTATCGTCCACGATCTTAATCTCCAGCGTTTCGATACAAGTGGTGTCCATTCCGGTCAGCACTACTCCCTTCCCTTTGAGGTGTTGATCACCAACCGATGTCCACAGTTCCACTTTAGCCCCGCCTTCGGATAAGTCCTCCCAATTGCCCGAGAGTAAATTCAAGTCGGGAAGAGATTCATGCCCTGACCTGCTGGTACAAGACCACAGTCCCATAAGGGCAAAAAGCGCGCATATGAAGGTGGCTTTCCTCACAATCGCCCAAAAATAACCCTTTTTCGTTTCAGGAATTCATTCGTTAACGCCATTTAGGATCTCGTGTTCTTTGGCGCCTGTCTTCACGCTGAACAAATCATCGATGAAATCACGAGTAGACGCGCATGACCTTTGTGAAATTGTAAGCATCTTCCGAAATTTATGTACGTACTTTCTCGTTACTACAATCATTACTAACTCACTGTTCTACAACACCGTAGAAAAAGCAAACAGTAATGCTCTGACCAAATTACTTACCATAGCGACCCTCGTCCTTGCCGGATTCCTGCATTCTTCATTTCACGTGTTCGAAGTGGAGGCTTTTCTGGGTTTTAATCTGGTCCCCAATTGGTCGGGCGACCTGGTGACATTTGGTGAGGTATATGTACATGAGGGCAAGATTATCGATTTCAAAAGCACGACTCCACGTGAGTTTGTCTTGATGGCCACGGGAAATATGAGGTCTTCGGCCAATCCCGACAAGATCAATATGATGGAGTTGCATCACATCCCAGATTGTGCTGCTCGTTTCGATACCACGCAAGAATACCACTACATTGATTGCGACGTTGTAGACCGATTGTGGAAGCTGCGTTACCGAGCGCGTCCCGGAGAAGTGGTTTCCGAAGCCAGTGTGGAGAGCGGTTCTGCTGCATCAGGTTGGGCACGGGGGCCAAATGGAAATGCGCCTACTCCCGGACAGCGACTTATTCTCGCTCAATATGGCATTCAATTCTACTCCAATTTCGCCTGGGGTGAGCAATGTTTCCGACTCATTCATGATGCTTCCGATGCCTCGTGGGTGAGCAGGTATATAGGCAGTTGACCCGGTTACCATTTGCCGAATGGCATAAAATCCCCCTCCTTATACTCCCCTTACCAACGGAGGATTATATTTGCCTTATGGCGATCAACCCCAACGACCATATTGATAAAATCCGAAAGGCAAGGCAACAGCAAGGCGACATCGATCTGAAATCGGAATTGCTTGGCGGCTCAGTGCAGGCGTTGAGCAAGGCCATCACCCTGGCGGAGAGCAACCTGAGCGGACACAGGGAAGAATCACTTGCGCTGCTCGACTCCATTATGCCTCAAACGGGCAAATCTATTCGCGTTGGAATCACGGGAATTCCCGGTGTCGGGAAAAGCACCTTTATTGAAGCATTGGGGCTGCACCTGGTGCGACAAGGACATAAAGTTGCCGTTCTGGCGGTAGATCCATCCTCTTCGAAAAGTGGAGGAAGCATTCTGGGAGACAAGACCCGCATGGAATTTCTCTCGAGAGAACAGCATGCCTTTATACGTCCGTCTCCTTCAGGAATGGACTTGGGAGGCGTGGCCCGACATACCCGAGAAGCCATCTTGCTTTGTGAGGCCGCCGGATTTGATATTGTTCTAGTCGAAACCGTGGGCGTAGGACAATCAGAGGCCGAGGTGCGCGCCATGGTTGACTATTTTCTTCTGCTTACATTGCCCGGTGCCGGAGACGAACTGCAAGGAATCAAGCGGGGCATTATGGAAATGGCACACGGAATTGCGGTAAACAAGTCCGATGGTGAACAATTAAAGCCAGCCCGCATTGCACGCGCAGAGCTGCTCACAGCCACGCACCTGTTCGCACCCCTTTATGGCGAATGGAGTATTCCTGTGACGCTGTGCAGTGCATTGGAAAATCAAGGGATTGAAGAAGTATGGGAGGATGTGTTACGATTCATGACCCTGCTGGAGTCTAAGGAGCTCAAAACATCCATTCGAAACGAGCAGAACCGCCAGTGGGTGCAAAAGGCCATTGTTAATGTCCTTACGGATTGGCTGGAGTCGGCCGGGGACATGAATAGTTTTTTGCACGAATTGTATGAAGCGATGGACAAGGGCACTCTCTCTGCGCTCACCGCCTTAAGCAAGGCAGAATCTGAACTGCGGCGCCGACTGAAGTGATTGGGGAGGTGCTCAATTCTTGTGAAGAAAATTCAATACTTACCACATTTTCGTTGTCATATTCTAACGAACTTGCGACCTTAGCGAGAAGTCCGCATGGAATAACTTTCCCTTGGCGTTTACGAATTGTTGTACGTAAACAAGGGCTCAGTTTCAATGCAGATTTTTAGTTGGGTGTGAATTGTCCATACCAAGTCGAGTAGCGTTTCAATAATGACCATTTTTCAAAGCGAAAATGATTATTGAAGCAGACAACTTGAAACTGAACAAAATGCATCCACACTGAAACCGATGCCTGGAAAATGCGACCAAACATGAAACAAGTACTGCTCAGTTTAGCCTTTCTCTTTATTGCCGCTTTGGGTTATGCTTCTCACATTGTTGGGGGCGTGATTCACTATGAATGTCTGGGCAACGGTGACTATGCAATAACACTTAAAGTGTATCGCGATTGTTCTCCGGGAAGTTCAGGCTTTGACAACACTGCCCATGTGGGTGTTTATGAAGGCTCGACCCTTATAGCTACTGTGGATATGCCTCTGTCGCAGGCTACCGTTACTCCGCTTGATCCAAATACAGGAGATCCTTGTCTGGAACCACCCGATGTATGTGTTGAAGAATCAGTCTATACCGGAGAAGTGAATCTACCTGACACGGAGATTGGCTATACATTGGTGTATCAACGATGCTGTAGGAATACAACTATTGTAAATATTCCGGCGCAAGGAGACAATCTGGGTTCGTCGTTCACGTGCGAGATCCCGCCTGCGAGTCAGGCCCCTTGCAACAGTAATCCTGACTTCATCCAGTTTCCACCTATTGTCATTTGCATCAACGAACCGTTTGTGTTTGATCATAGCGCAACTGACATTGACGGAGACTCCCTTGTATATGTGTTTTGCAACCCGCTCGACGGAGGAAATCCCGGAGCCGAGATGAATCCACCTACTGCCCCACCATACACTCTCGTTACCTGGAATGATGGGTATAGCCTCGATTACCCAATTGACGCTGCACCGGCATTCTCCATAGACCCCATCACCGGATTACTCACGGGAACCCCTAATCAACTTGGTCAGTATGTGATGGGGATTTGTGTAAAGGAATACCGGAATGGAGAATTGATTTCGACTACCAATCGGGATTTTCAGTTCAATATTGCCGCTTGCAGTCAGTCGATTTTTGCGGCAGTCGACGATGTCGAGCCCTGTACAGGCTTATCCTATGTGTTTGACAACCAGTCGAACGGTGAGATCTTTGAATGGGATTTTGGCGTGGAGCAATTGTCGAGCGACACCTCTTCATTGTTCGAACCGGAATACACCTTCCCCGACACAGGCACCTATGAAGTAACACTAATCGTGAATCCCGGATTTCAGTGCGCCGATACTACACAGATCACCGTGAGTGCCTATACTCCAATATCCACATCGCTGGATATTGAAAACTTCTACTGCAGCAATGGTTCGCGTTATTGGGACTTTACCGGGGTTGGATCTTACTCCTCCCAAGCGGAGTACTCATGGTCATTTGGCAATTTTGCCAATCCACAAACCTCAACAGTTTTTAATCCCGGTCCGGTAGGATATAATGTGCCGGGAACGTACAATGTGACTTTTTCAGTGTTGGATCACTTTTGCGAGGCGACGGCCAACCTGATGCTCGTAGTTGACCCCATGCCGCAGGCTGAAATTCAGGGACAAACTCAGTTTTGTGGTGGGCTGGAAATCGACTTCACCAATCTGAGTCAGTATGCCGAAGAGTACTATTGGAACTTTGGCGAATCGGGGAACTCCGACTGGTCGGCCGACGAAAATCCTTCCTGGACGTATAGCAGTTATGGCGAATTTGTAGTGACGCTCACTGCCGACCCGCAGAGTGACTGTGCCGACATGGACACGATCCTCGTACAAGTATTGCCTACCGATCCTATTCAGTTGGTATATGATGTTATTGAACCCAATCCATGCGACAGTATCATTGAGGTACAATTACAGTTTTTGGGAACCGGTGTGGACAACATTGCCTGGAATATGGGTGACGGGACCATCCTCACCGGATTTGAAAGTACGTACATCTATGATGAGGCAGGAGAATATATCGTAACAATCACTGCTCAAAACAACCTCTGCGGACTTATCGAAACCGAGTCGGTTGGGATTGTCTATGACCTTACGGTAATTGACCGACCCATTGAAGTCCCCAACGTTTTTACCCCCAACAGCGACGGAAGCAATGATACGTTCCGCATATTCTATGTGGGTGAGTGGGCACTGCCCGACCTATACCCTCCCGGGAGGGATATCTTCGATTATGTATCGGACTACGACCTTAAGATATACGATAGATGGGGTGTATTGATTTACCAAAGTACTGAAGACTTCCCCAACTGGAATGGGAGAATTGACAACAGCCCTGTTCCTGATGGCACGTATTACTACATTACTCAGTACAAACGCAAATGTATTGATACGAATATCACGCGGAAAGCCGGTCACTTTTCCGTGATCCGCTAAGCATCAAGCAGTTAAGAACTCAAGGATCTCGCTCTTATCGACCGCATACTGTTCGCCGGTTTCCATTTTCTTGATGGTGATGATTCCGGTTTCCATTTCTCTCGAACCAACCAGTGCCACATAAGGGAATCCCAAATTATTGGCATAAGTCATTTGCTTCTTCATCTTGGCCGAGGTAGGATACAACTCACAAGCAACTCCTTGTCGGCGCAGACGGGTAGCCAAATTCAGACAGTAGCGCTCTTCAGCCTCTCCAAAGTTGACAAACAGCAACTGAGAAACGGTTGCGGAAGCATTGGGAAAAAGGTTTAATTCATGGAGTACGTCGTAAATACGATCGGCACCAAAAGAAATCCCCACACCCGACACATTGGGTAAACCGAAAATACCGGTAAGGTCATCATAGCGGCCTCCTCCACAAATGGATCCTATTTGCACTCCGGGAACTACAACTTCGAAAATGGCTCCGGTATAATAGTTCAGTCCTCGTGCAAGTGTGACGTCAAATTCCAGCTTCCCTGAGCGGAGCTCCATTTGCCGAATGGCATCAAAAACGTAACGTAACTCCTCAAGTCCTTTTTGGCCGGCTTCGTTCCCTTCGAAAATAGCACTCAACACATTGTGCTTGGTCTGGAAGTCGCCATTCAACGAAAAGAGCGGACGAATCTTCTCAATGGCACCCTCAGGAATACCACGCTTTTGCAGTTCGTCAACCACGCCGTTCTCTCCTATTTTATCCAGCTTATCCATGGCAACGGTCAGATCAACAAGGCGGTCTTCAATACCGGCCACCTGTGCCAGCGCCAGCAAGATCTTTCGGTTGTTGATTCGAATCTCAAAACCCGGAATTTGGAGATTGGTAAGTACTTCATCGAACAGCTGCACCAACTCCACTTCACAGGTCAGACCTTCGGTGCCTACGATATCGGCATCGCACTGGTAAAACTCCTGGTACCGGCCTTTTCCCGGACGATCTCCTCGCCACACCGGCTGGATTTGATAACGGCGAAACGGGAAAGTCAGCTCGGTTTGATTCATTACCACGAAGCGAGCAAAAGGAACTGTGAGGTCGTATCGCAGTGCTTTTTTACTGATGCTAAATGCCAGTTTTTTCGAATCACCTTCTTGCATTGCCTGTGCATCGGCTTTGGCAAGGAAGTCGCCATTGTTCAAAATCTTAAAAATCAGCTGA
Source organism: Flavobacteriales bacterium (assembly GCA_020437755.1). Taxonomy (GTDB): domain Bacteria; phylum Bacteroidota; class Bacteroidia; order Flavobacteriales_D; family Sanyastnellaceae; genus JADFAK01. The sequence goes on along the minus strand of JAGQVX010000082.1, from coordinate 9,366 downwards.
TCTCCCTCCTCGCCATACTTTCCGGTAAGCGTGGAAAGATTCTCCATGGCAGGCGTTTCAATAGGCATAAAGCCAAATGTCTCAAATGCCTTGCGGATGGTACTGAAAATATAGTTTCTGCGGATCATCTCCGCCGGACCAAAATCCCGTGTTCCCTTGGGAATCGATGGTTTGCTCATCAGTTGAATTTTCTTTTGTTGAAACGGCTGCGATTGCGAATACGGTTTTGCTGCTCACGACGTTGTCGGGCTAGTAATCCAACCACAACAATCACCACCAGTGCGCAACCCAGGATGACTTTAAGTACCAATCCGAGCTGTGAACTATTCTCCATTTTTCAAACGTTGCTTATACCGCACAAAGGCAATGATTACCAATGAAGCCAGTATGACCCAAATGTATCGCATAGTGCCGTTTTGGGGCAAAAATATCCTTTATTCATGAAACAGCGTGGCTACAGGGTGAATTCCTGATTGATGGATGAAAATGATCGGGCGATTGGGAGGATGCCTTAGTTTTGTGGCGTGCAACACAACGATCAACTCACTTACACCCATATTGCTTCCCATGCAGCGGGCGTCTATGCCGTGTGCAGGGGGCCTGAGCAACATCAGGTTTTCTCGGCCGGAGCAGATCGCTTTGTTGCGTTGTGGGATATTGAAGAGGCTGAGCAACTTCCTTTTTCGGTGCGACTGGAACATGCTGCATATGCTGTTCATTACAGTCCTTCCCATTGCCTGCTGTTGGCCGGAAATTCCAGGGGGCACATCCATGTTATCGACTTTGAAAATCGCTCCGAAAGGGCACTTATCGAATTTCATGGGAAGGGAGTGTTTCGTTTTCTGGAATTGTGTACTCAGGATATATTATTGAGCGTCGGCGGAGAAGGGAATATGGCACTGTGGCGATTACCGGAGATGCAACTGGTAAGGCAAATACCAATTGGAAATCATGCGTTGCGGGGACTCTCGGTCAATGCGGATGAAACCCTGATAGCCCTTGGTTGCGGAGATGGATCAGTGCGCGTATTCGAAACCACCTTTTTCAACGAAGTCTACACCTGGAACGGACATAGTGGAACGGTGAATTGCACCGCTTTCCATCCGACAAAGCCGGTGGTACTTTCGGGAGGAAAAGACGGACATTTACGCATGTGGTCCTTGACCGATGACCGTGAAATCCTGTCGATCGAAGCGCACAACTATGCATTATATGACCTGGCGTTCAGTATGGACGGATCATTGTGTGCCACGGCCAGTTTTGACAAGACAGTAAAGCTTTGGAACGCTTCAACTTTTGACAAGCCCATACGACTGAATCATCCCCCACGGACAGCGGCTCGGTCGTTTAACACGTTGTGCTGGACAGCTGAGCGGAAATTGGTTTACAGCGGAGACAACAAAGTCATATCCATTTGTAATACAGAATATTACAAGCTATGAATCAACGAATAGATCAACTAACAAAGATGCGGAATGAAGACCCCTCAGATCCCTTCCTCACGTATGCGTTGGCACTTGAGTATAAGTCTGCGGGAGCAGTTGAAGAGGCGTTGAACCTGTTGCTTGAGCTTCGAAAATCGCACCCTGATTACTTGGCTTTGTACTACCAGCTTGGAAAGCTTCATGAAGCGGCGCATGATGATGAAGCGGCCCTCGAAGCGTACAGGGCGGGAGAACATTTGGCGAATGCCGTAAATGACTTAAAAACACGAGGAGAGTTGCAGGAAGCAATATGGTTTCTCGAAGATTGAAATCAGGGAGAAGCCGTGCAGTAGATGGTTTTCGTAGTGATTCGGCCAGCAATATCTTCAGCCTCCAGTTGGAACAACCAACGGGTACCAACGGTCACCGGCACTTGATAAGTGAACGACTCTAACACTACATTATTCTCACTATTCAACGGGTAATCAATGACTTGCAACGTTGAAAACCCTGTATTCAAGAAACGAACCCGAAAGGCTGCCAGGCCCTCAGCCGACTCAATGGTACCTTTAATTTTCAACGAAGAACCCACCGTACAAACCCATGCCGTATCGGACGGTGCGGGATTCAACTGACTGCAATTTATGGTAGGAGCCGAGGGATCCGTGACAGCTATATTCAGGTTCTGGGCCTCAGAGAGATTTCCTGCCGCATCGAGTGCATCGGCAGTAATTTTGTACCATCCATTCAATGAATCGGGAATGGAAATATTCCATGATTCCTCTACCGATGTACCATTCACCACACGCGAATTTGAAGCGCCCCAATGGGTTGAATACCCAGTTTTCACCCAAAGTCCATCACGCTCTTCGTATTGTTTCAGTCCGGCAAACCGCAAACGAATCATATCCAGTTCGGTCTCGTCGGCGGCTTCAACAACGACCTTCCCTCCTTCCCCGGAAACCCAAGCGGTCGTTTCTTCCCCTTGTCCGTTGAAGGCACGCAATTCCATAACCACCGGATCAGAAACATCGTGCTTATCGCATCCAGCAAGGCTTACAAGAAGCACAGCCAATCCTGGGAGAATATATTTTGTTCGTACGATCATTCGGTCCAAAGCTAAGCATTCTGTTGCTTAACGAAGCCAATATGACATTAGTACCTGGCGGCTGTCAAACGTACCTCACAAAGAAGTGCATCGAACGACTAATTGTGACAAAAACCACTTACAACCCAGTCCTTAGCTTGTAAATTTGCCTGAATAATCCACAACATGTTCGAAACCATACAACGCGCGTACGTCAATTTTGGATCCTATATGTGGGATCAAATTACGTTTCAATCAGGCACAATCTGGGGCAATTACTTCTGGATGCTGGTGATCGTCTCCCTGATCTTTTTCGGATTTGAAATTATGCGTCCGTGGCGGACCAGGCAGCCCCGTTTTCGCAAGGATTTCTGGCTCGACTTCTTTTACATGTTCTTCAATTTCTTCTTGTTCAACCTACTCATTTACAACGCGGCCAGCGATGTGGTGGTCAATTGGTTCAACAAGGGAATCATGTTCCTTTCGGGGGTCGATTTGCAGGCGCTCAACCCGATGCGCAGTTGGCCTTTGTGGGGCATTTTGCTCACCGGATTCATAGTGCGGGATTTTGTACAATGGTGGACACATCGCCTGCTGCACCGGGTTCCTGCTTTGTGGGAATTCCATAAGGTGCATCATTCTGTCGAAGAAATGGGATTTGCGGCACACCTTCGCTATCATTGGATGGAAACCATTGTGTACCGTTCCATTGAGTATATCCCTCTTGCGTTATTGGGAATAGGATTGCACGACTTCTTCCTCATCCATCTGTTCACCTTGGTTTGGGGCCATTATAACCACGCGAATCTCACCATCGGCCCACGCATCACGGGTGGACTTGTCTTTGGTTTGCTTGCTTTCCTTATTGTCAACACAGGCACCGATCTTGATGCTGCTATGCAGACTATTGTTTCAATGGTCGCCATCGCTGTAGGAGCACTCGTGGGTAAGGCTGTGATGCCCCGACTGTTCAATAGTCCGGAAATGCACATTTGGCATCATGCTTATGATTTGCCCGCATCGCATCCGCATGGCATTAATTTCGGACTCACCCTGGGTATCTGGGACTACATCTTCGGAACTGCAGTTATTCCGCACAATGGGCGTGACATTCGGCTCGGTTTTCCCGGCATGGAGCGTTTTCCCCATTCCTTTGGCAAGCAGTTTATTTTTGGCTTCGGCAAGGAGAAAAAGTAAGGTTTTATTGAGCATTCGTTTGATTTTCATCAAGTTATTCTGCCATTCGGCAAATGGCAAACTGCACACCTGTCAGGTCGCAATGTGATAATCGTCACCCTGAAAAAGGGCAGACTTGATTAACATTGGAATTCAATTTTAAACCCTTCATCATGTCTAACCATCACCAAGTACTTATTGTAGGAGGCGGTACCGCGGGTATCATGGTTGCAGCTCAGTTAAAACTGAAGCGCAGCAATCTGGACATCGCGATTATTGAGCCTTCAGACAAACACGTTTACCAACCTGCCTGGACTTTGGTAGGAGCCGGAACGTTTGATTACGACAAGACTATTCGTCCGGAATCAAGCGTAATACCGGCAGGCGTTACCTGGATCAAGGAATACGCCCAAACATTCGACCCTGAAAATAACTCCGTAACGACAACAGGAGCTACCTATTCGTACGACTATCTCGTTGTGTGTCCGGGAATTCAGATCGACCTCGACGGCATCCCCGGATTGAAAGACGCCTTGGGTAAAGGCGGGGTATGTTCGAACTACACTGATCCTAATTACACCTGGGAAGTCATCAAAAACTTCAAGGGTGGAAATGCAGTGTTCACCCAACCAACCACCCCAATTAAGTGTGGAGGTGCCCCTCAAAAGATTATGTATCTGGCCGATGATTATTTCCGTAAGTCGGGCGTACGCAACAAGTCCAAAGTGATTTTCGCTACTCCGGGTTCGGTTATTTTCGGTGTGCCTGAGTTTGCTTCAACACTGAATAAAGTATTGCACCGCAAAGAGATTAACACCAAGTATTTCTACGCCATCAGTAAGATTGATCCGGAACGCAAGGAAGTTCATTTCCGAAATGCCAAGCCCGGTGACAACCAATGTATCCTCACCGAGGATCAAGGAATTGGTGAACGTACGGAAGGAGATACGGCATACGTTATTCCTTACGACATGCTCCACCTCGCTCCTCCTCAATCGGCTCCAGACTTCGTCAAGAATTCCCGACTGGCTCACCAGGAAGGACCCTCGAAAGGCTGGATGGACGTGGATAAATTCACACTGCAGCACAACACCTATGGAAATGTTTTCGGACTGGGAGACGTGGCTGCATTGCCAACAGCGAAGACCGGCGCTGCTATTCGTAAGCAAGCTCCTGTGGTAGTTGAAAACCTGCTCACCCTGATGGACACAAAAGCTGTTGGAAAAGGGCAATACTCCGGATACTCAAGCTGTCCGCTCGTAACTGGATACGGCAAAATGGTGCTCGCCGAATTCAAGTATGACAACGTACGCGATTCTGATCCGTTCTTGTCAAAATTTGTGGACACAACCAAAGAGAACTGGAGCATGTGGATCTTGAAGAAATACGGACTACCTTATCTGTATTGGAACAAGATGATGAAGGGAAAGATGTAATACATTACATCCAAATCCTTAAGAGTCCTCTGCCTTGATGGTAGGGGACTTTTTTTGTTTATAGGGACGCGACACTTCGCGTCCGCGCCGATGGAAATACGCTTATGGCGTGGTACTCAGAGAGGGACGCGACACTTCGCGTCCACACCGATAGGAACACGCTTAGGGCGTGGTACTCAGAGAGGGGCGCGACACTTCGCGTCCACACCGATAGGAATACACTTAGGGCGTGGTACTCAGAGAGGGACGCGACACTTCGCGTCCACACCGATAGGAATACACTTAGGGCGCGGTACTCAGAGATGGACGCGATACTTCACGTCCGCGCCCATAGGAATACGCTTAGGGCGCGGTACTCAGAGAGGGACGCGACACATCGCGTCCGCGCCGATAGAAATACACTTCGGGCGTGGTCGGAAAACACCTTTTATACCTGCTTAACTTTTTTTAAGCGAACCTCTGTACCATCCCTCCATCTTGCCCGTTAATTTTGAGGTTGAATAAGTACTCAACTCTAAAATCATTTTCCATGAATGTACAGAAAGCATTAGGACTATTTTTAGTAGCCGTACTTGGAGGAGTATCGGCTGTTGGAGCGTTTGTGTGGTTATCGGATAAAGAGCAGCCACAAATAGTTGAACGGATTGTAGAAGTTCCGCCTGTAAGCATGACCAACTATGCAGCGGCAGTGTCGGGAAATCTGGATTTTACGGTTGCCGCCGAGAAAACCGTTAATGCAGTTGTCCACGTCAAAACCGAGGTAAGCATGGAGCCAGTTTACAATCCGTGGTTTGAAATGTTTGGTTATGAAATGGAACCCCAAGTCCAACAAGGCACCGGCTCGGGAGTGATCATTTCTCCCAATGGTTATATCGTAACCAACAATCACGTTGTTCAGGGCGCTCAGAGCATTGAAGTGAGTTTAAATAACAATGCTACCTACACTGCCGAAGTGATTGGCACTGATCCCTCAACAGATATTGCGCTAATCAAGATAGACGCAGCTGATTTACCAACGGTTGGATTTGGAAATTCCGACCAGGTGAAGGTAGGCGAATGGGTATTGGCCGTTGGAAATCCATTTGACCTCACTTCAACCGTGACGGCAGGAATTGTGAGCGCTAAAGCGCGTAACATCAATATTTTGCGCAGCGACAATGAAAACGGCGTTTTTCCTATCGAGTCGTTTATCCAGACCGACGCTGCAGTGAACCCGGGGAATAGTGGCGGTGCATTGGTAAATACACAAGGCGAACTCATCGGGATCAACACGGCCATTGCCTCGCGCACCGGTTCTTATTCAGGATACTCCTTTGCGGTTCCGGTTTCGATCGTTGAAAAAGTAACTCGTGATCTTATGGAGTTTGGTCATGTGCAGCGCGCCTTTATTGGGGTCCACATTACAGAAATGACGCAGGATATTGCACGCGAAATTGGTATGAGCGACGCCTCGGGTGTATACGTTAGTCACCTGGTGAACGAAGGGGCAGCCGAACAAGCTGGTGTTGAAGTCGGAGATGTAATACTGAGTGTTGGCAATAAGTCGGTTGCTACAGTCCCTGAGCTTCAAGAGCAGGTAAGTCGCTTCCGTCCCGGCGATCAGGTCAACGTTAAAGTTTGGCGCTCCGGAAATGTAAAAGACATCAATATGGTGTTACGGAATCGTTCAGGTCGCGCAGAACTCGAAGACTTCTCCGTGGCTGCTGTGAATGATTTGCTCGGGGCTTCTTTCGCTGATGTGAGCGATACAGAAAGAGCCCGCCTTAAAATTTCAGGAGGAGCCAAAGTTTCAGAACTCGGACAAGGCAAGCTGAAGAAAAGTGGTGTTGAGCCCAACTTCATCATCACTAAAGTCGATGGGCGTCGTATCGAAACACCTAAAGATTTGGAAAATGCTCTTCGAAACAAGAACGGTGGTGTGTTGATTGAGGGAGTTTATCCCAACGGAACGAAAGCCTACTACGGTTTCGGATTATGACCCGAATGCGGTCTTGGAAAATGAAAACCGCCCTTGATCAGGGCGGTTTTTTTATGTACTACTTTTATGTTCAGGTCTTGAAATAATCATGGGTTCACCCCGATTGATATAAGTTGTTTTTCGACTCCGAAATCAATCCAGCACCACCCTTTGACGTACTGTTTGTCCGTCAAGAGTAACTTCGACGACATACAGTCCTCTTGACAAACTTGATACATCCATTTGCAGCGTAGGGCCCAATGGTCTTTCAGCCACCACCCTGCCCTCAAGATCATACATTCTAATTACGGCATTCAGACCGGTGCACGTGGCGCAAACCATGGAAAGAGTGCTTGAGGCGGGGTTGGGAAATAACGTTAACTCCGATGAAGGTTGATGATCGTCAGAAACTGAGACGAATCCATCACAATAAGCCATATCGTTGATAGCCAGTATCATTTCATCACCTATAGCCTTTCCAATATTGAGGAACGTCAATGCATTGTTATTGTAATGATATCCCGCATCATCAGGCGAATCAAGTGCGCCCAGGTAATATTGTTTGCTATCCACAAATCCCACAGTACCCCCGTAAAGTGTGTCATTGCAGGCAACGTTCTCCTGTGCTACAGCGACAATTTCCTGAATGTCTTGTGTCCATCCCCATTGAATTTCATACCCCCCTTGTCCTGCACTCGCTACAACGACCGGGAGATTCGGATTGCCCAAATCGTTTCGTACATCGTTAACCAAATGGTATAGATTGCTTTCATATTCATCCAGGAAGTCCTGCGAACCCGCATCGTTCCATCCCTGAAACCAAGCGAACCCCATAATCTCAAACCCTACAGCGCCAAGTTCAGGGAATTCTGTCGCGAGATTCTCCGTTACGTTAGCTACAATATCCAACATCTCCGTATAGTATGGACCGGTTGTTCCTCCCGCAGATGGTGGTCGGAAGTCCTCGCCCAGACTAAGGCCTCCCCATGCGGTTTTAATGATGAGAACCGGATCATCGTAGTATTCATCGAGCTGGTGTGCAAACATCAATTCAGGTCCAATCAAATGAGGGTAGGCTCCCTGACCTATGGTAACATGGTCTTTTATTGTTGTGCCCTGTCCGTTTTGGAAGTAGAGATAGGCATTGTCCAGAATGGTCCATTCACCATTTGTTTGCAGCATCGTCCATTGCTCATCCTGATCATTTTCAACCACATCCAACAATGTATTTGGCGATGGATAGTTCTCTCCCTGGGTATCCATGGAGGCCACAACACTTCCAAACGGATCGGTAACGGTCCACGATATTTCCGGACCATACGCTCCCGCGAAGCTCACAATTACATCGCATTGCACACCATCTTCCAAGGTGACTACTGCTGTACCTTCGGTGCCATTGGGAAGTGTTTCAGAAGCCACAACCACCCCGTTTTGGACAAAATCATAGGTCCAACCGTTCCAACCGTCGCCATATCCATCCATCATATTGAAGGTGAATTCACATGTTTCGGTTCCCAAACCGGCGCAGGAAGGCACAAAGGAATCGACAACCAGTCCAATTGCGCCGGTTGCACCATCATAAATTTTACCTTGTCCCTGCATATTGGACTGTCCGGCCAAGACAAACACACGCACCGGGTTGGAGGCAGATTCTGCTTTCCCTGAACTTTCAGAATGATCACCTTTTTCAGGATGATCAGGTTCACCCCAGGGTACAGTTTGGACTTGCCCAAAAAGCAAGCTGCTCATCAGAACTAAGGCAGCAGTACAAAGAAATCTCATAGTTTGGAATTTGGAGTGAAAAGGTACGTGAAAAACAAATTCTTTGGGTCCAGGCACTTCTTTATTGTCGATTGATGTCGTTTTATCAGTCAAATCAATGTTGCATTGAATCTGATCTATGTCGACTGGTAGCTTATATTGGAATGATCAGTTCTCTACTATTCAATTCTCTATTGTGCCCGATGAAAACTGACTTACACCATTGTTAGAGGTAACTTCAAAGTACCCGTGTGTTGGAGCTTTATTACCACCATCATCAATAATTCCGCGCATATCGACCTGTAAATTATAGATTCTGATGCTCCCGTTAACTTTGTCAACCGTATAGAACCCCTTTGCAAACCAGCGCATTCGCTCAGCTATCGCTTCGTCGACTTCATTCAAGTACGCCTCATTTATAGGAAAGGCTTCAACACCTCCTTCTAGTCCATGTATCATTGAATACTTGGCCATGTAAAGGGTATCGGATGCCTTCGCTACACCATACCAATTCACACTGGCTAT
>JAGQVX010000081.1 GCA_020437755.1 Flavobacteriales bacterium | reverse complement strand
CGCCACCAGATTGCTCGGAATCGTTCCTAGCTGGTCGGTCATTCGATGCTCAATTAATGAGTTAAAGGCCAATTTATGATACCGAATGGCAATTTCATACTTCTCTTCGTCTGCATAAGAGCTACCAATATTTCCAATGGTTTTTGCATAATTCTTCACCTCATTTTGGGATAAAAAATCCTCCGCAGCCTCTTCTAATAGTGTGCGACCTTCATCCAAATCACCATTCATACAAAGGGCGGTTCCTATTTGTTTAAGTGCCAATGTTGCCTGTGCCTTGTTTCCTTCTTCCAAAAACATTGCACGCGCCTTGTATAAATGCACAAGAGCGGAATCAATATCCCACTCTTGACGCAATTTAGTTCCAACATTTAAGTGATAAGTGGAGTGACTTATCGGTTTAATATCTAAGCCGGAATCCGGCATGTATGACTCCTGACAGACAAAGTTTGTTACACTGAGACTAGTCGTAATCGTTAGTAGAACTACCCTCAGTCTTCTTGTCCTTATCAATCTTAACCGTAACGTAATCTTCGCCAGCCTGGCGAACCACCGATTCGATCTCTGTAATAGTACCTCCGCTGCCTCCGGTAATAACATCATAAACAATCGTTCTTGTGTCCCCCGAGACAGAATTCGACGCTAGTCTCAATTCCTCTCCGTTGGCTACGCCAACAACCGTGCGGACATTCCATTGGTTGCCTTGAGTATTGCTCAAGGTGCAAGTTGGTTGATATAAACTCATAGTTGTAGAAATTTTAATTGTTTGACATGTAAAGCATTAATATCTTAAATCTGAAGATGTCCTACAACTATGCGTAGGCCAAATCTCGACAATATGAACGCAATCTCCTACAAATGGTTTCGTGTATAATTCACAATTTGAATAATTGCACCGACGAAACTCCTATTGCCTACAAAAATGGGCCGTTCTAGGAACTAGGTATTTCTTTGGAAATTAAGACGCGATAAATCGCGTCTCTACGACTGTCGATCCAATCTAGATATGCATATGTTTAAATTCACCTTCCTCTTCCTCTTCCTCTTCCTCTTGCTCTTCCTCTTGCTCTTCCTCTTGCTCTTCCTCTTGCTCTTCCTCTTGCTCCAACCGCACACCTACTTTCCCGTTCGATTCTGCCTCAGACTTTTAATACTCAATGCTCTCAACTCCCGCTCACGCTGGGCAATCTGTGCAGCCGATAAACCCAGCGGTCGCAAATCAGCAGCCCCAACAACAAGCTGATCCGTATAATCTTGCGATACATCAAAATAGTCAAACCACAAGCCACTGCCGCGATCAGTATATTCAAAAACCTTGGTCAAATCCAGGGGAGAAACCCACTTGCGAGATTGTGACAGAGTGAGAAATGCCGGACCAATGGTTTGCACCGACTGAAGAATATCGGGCGATTCCACGCCGAGAAGTGTTACTTCATGTTTTTGGCTGCCAAATCTCCTTGTTGTCTTTACAACCCCGGCCAAGCCAATAATCCGATGACCCAACACCCGAATGAGCTTGCAGCCTGCTTTGCTTTCCACAACCAGCGCATTCACCGGTACCACACAACGACTTTTTCTAATCAATAATGAGAATGGCTTGGTCCCAAGTAATTTCCTACTGGGAATGGTGGTTGTCGTTTGAGTACCTTCCCGAATGCCCCATATGCCTCTTTGAATGATCAACCCTTGTGGTGATCCGCACATAAACGTAATCGGATCACCGGGAATTATCCGATACGACTTCTCATGGTTTTCCATAACAGGCAGTTCTAACCCACGGCTGAGTGATAAGGCTGTGTAGGCCTGTACAAGAAAATATGGATGCCGTTCTTCCTTCATTGACGAAGCTGGGGTACTTTCGTAGTCTAAACTGGTATGGTGTTTGTCTCCCTCTGCCAAATTAAACCAGGTTCATCCCAAATACAATGACCATGAATAAAATCATCGCATTTCTCCTTTGCTCTCTACCTTTTCTCATGCACGCCCAAACTTTCCGACCGGAAGACTATGGCGCCAAAGTCAATGATGGTAAGGATGATTCCGAAGCATTCCAAAAAATGTTCGATGATTTCCCGTCCGATTCCCGAAGGGTAACGGTTGAACTGCAAACCGGAGTGTATAACATTCTCTCTACCATCTACTATCCAAAATACAACGACCGAACTACGCTGATCATCGGCAACAACGCAACGCTAAAAGCACGTGGATTCGAGTACGATATACTGGTACCGGGCAGCACCTTGCCCGCAGGCGCCAGTTCTCGCAAAGCTAAACTCATCAGGGGAGCATACCGGGACGTTGCAGTCAATCAGGCGCTTACGGACAATGATCGCCTCACCATTCGCGACGTTCGCTTTGAAGGTGGTAAAACACAGCTCCGTATGGTGAGTACGTATTTGTCAGTGGTCGAACAATGCCAATTCGTTGGCGGATACCGGGCCATCGATGGAATCTTTGCTCTTCAGACTACTATACGCGACTGTTGGATCAACAGCTTTACGGGTGAAGGAATTCTGTTGCGCAGCGGAGAAAGTGATGCAATTACCGGAGAGCCTGCCTGGTTTACCAATGCAACAGGAAGCAACAGTCAAAGCAATATTTGTACAATATCTAATTGCCGCGTCTTCGCCAATGTGCCGGGAACCATCGGTATCCGCTCGTATTCGAGTTCCAATATTACCGTAGAAAATACGGTCATCGAAGGGGCGGTGATGAAACACGCAATCCACATGGACAGCCGGAAAAGCACTACGGTAGTGAGCGTTTACTTACGTAATATCCACCTCGAATTTGGTGGGGATAAATCGGCTTGTGAGTCTCTCATTTACCTTCGCGGATTTGCCACGGCCGAACTGGAAAATATCTATTCTCAGTTCGCCGCGGCTCCTCAAGTACACGCCAAAGACTGCGCGCGCATCTTTGTTACTCATTGGCCATATTATCCCGGTGGGGGCTTTGTTACAGAATACTCTGGACGTTGGTGGTTTGACAACAACTGGAATATGGCTGCAGAAGATTACCGTGCTCCGGAATTCTGGAATAACGGTGAAATCCCCTGGTATGTTTGCCACCGCGAAAACGACGCGATCTTTGAAGTGGATCACGGCTTCAATAACGGATTAAGCAGCAATGGCTCAGAGTTCGGTGTGTCCGATGATCGTATAGTTACCAATGTGCAGTCGGTGCTCAATACCGATTTCCACGAATTGGACAAAGCGATTAAACTCGATGACTACGACATCATCCAGGTAATTCCTTTTGGAATGGTCGACGAAAACGGCAAGGTTGTCACCAACTATATTCCAATACTCAAAAAGAAAAAGGGCAAAAAGGACTAACTCTTACTCACAATCGTGGATGCCGCCTGATGCGAAGGTAATATCAACACATCGGCTATATTCACGTGCCACGGACGATTTACCATAAATAAAAGGGTATGGGCTATGTCTTCAGCTTGAAGCGGGTCATACCCTTTATATACTTGTTCAGATCGGTCTGCGTCGCCCTTAAATCGTACAAGGGAAAACTCGGTTTCTACCAACCCCGGATGAATGGCAGAAACTTTCACCCTCGTTCCGTTCAAATCAATGCGCATCCCTTTATTGATGGCGTCTACAGCGTGTTTCGAGGCGCAATACACGGCCCCGTTGGCATAAACTTCTTTCCCAGCAATCGAACCAATATTCACCACGTGTCCGCTATTGCGCTCCACCATACCAGGCAGAACAGCGCGGGATACATAGAGCAGACCTTTTACATTGATATCAATCATCGCGTCCCAATCTGCCGTGCTCCCATGCTGCAGCGTGTCTAAGCCATGTGCATTTCCTGCATTGTTCACGAGTATGTAAATGTCTTTCCAGGGTTCCGGTAAACTGCCAATTGCGGCGTTTACGGCATGTTCATCGCGCACATCAAAGGTCAAAGTCAGCACATCGTCTTTACCCAACTCATCACGTAAGGCGTTCAATCGGTCTTCGCGACGACCACAGGCTATAATCCGCATTCCCTGTGAATGAAGAAGTCGGGCCGTGGCCTGACCAATTCCGGAACTGGCTCCGGTGATCATTGCTATTTTATTCTTTAGTTCAATCATGTTGTTTTAAGGTGTTGATCCCCAATATGTTCGATACTCTATCAAATTCTTGAGAAGGTCTGGCTTCAATGGTCATAGGTTCGCCATTCGGCAAATGAAAACGCAGCCGGTAAGCATGCAGCATCATGGTTTCCATACTATACGCAGCTTTCCAAATCCGATTCTGTTTGTTGCACCCATGCGGACGATCACCCAGAATGGGATGGCGCAAATGTGCTAAATGTCTGCGTATCTGATGCATCCTCCCCGTATGTGGAACACACTTTACCAAACTGTATCGGCTTGTTGTATGATGCCCGGAAGGCAAAGGTATTTCGGCATGCGCCAAAGGGTAAATCTGGGTCACTGCTTCCTGCGCATTTCCCCGCTCATTTTGAAGTGGATAATCAACCAAAACCTCGTCATGCATGTAGCCACGAACAATAGCGAGATATTCCTTACTCATCCCTCTCGATTGAAAAAGTTCATTCAAAATGGATTGCATCTCGGCATCCCGGGCAAACAATAACACGCCCGACGTCTTTCGATCAAGCCGATGCACAGGAAAAACTTTAGCGCCCACCATATCCCTCACCATCTGCAAAGCAAATTCCTCCGCATCCCGCGCAATCGAACTGCGATGCACCAACAGTCCATGTGGCTTATTCACCGCAATAATCCGCCCATGATCCAAAAGAATTTCCATTCCACAAATGTAACACACCCCCAATCATCTCCGCTCTCCTTCTCATGCTCACTCTTAATCTCACCCTCCTAAATTCTTACTCTTGTCCCTTGCACTTACTCTTTCTCTTGCTCTTGCAAATACTCTTGCACTTGCACTTACTCTTGCACTTGCACTAACCCCTTGCTCTTGCTCTTACTCTTACTCTTACTCTTATTTCTCGCTCTTTTCTCCCACTCAATCTGTATTTATCCGACCTTTGCCCTCCCATAATTTTACCATGTTCGAAGTACTCCATCAGGCGGCGCAATACATTGTCGCCGCGGCGTTAAGCTTTCGGTCCGACATCGAAAACCACGCACAAGTTAAACTGCACTGGATTCCCAATCACCGTATGCTCGTCGGACCGGCCCTCGACGAAGCAGGGGAGGTGTTCCCGGCGCTGAATCTGGATGCGTACGCTCTTGAATTTGTAGATGCCGATTACGACGTGCTGCATACCATGTACCTGGAGTCGGTGAGACATGATGCCGTACTGTTTTGGATCGCCTCATTGGCCGATGAGTTGGAACTCGATGGTTTTTTCCAGTTTGACCTGCCCTACGATTTGCCGTATGGCACACTTAACCCCGATGACTTATTCCCCGAACCGGATTACAACGAATTGGACCGACTGGGAGACGTCTTTTCAAAAGCTCTGAACGGCATGTCGCGTGTACTGACGGGCATCGACAACGCCACTGAAATTGCCTGGGATGCCCAGCACTTCACCATGGGAGCGGTAATTGTAACCGGGGTGGTTGACGAAACCATCACCAGCAGCATTGGCGTGGGACTGGCTCCCCCTGAAGAATCCCTGGCCGATTGGTATGTATATGTTTCTATTTGGCTGCATTCTGGAAATTACCCTCAACAACTCCCGGCCATGACCCACGGAACATGGCAACTACCACACTGGAACGGTGCTGTAGCAGCAGCTTCGCCCTTATCCGAGAAGGATATGGCAGTCTTTTTCGAGGAAGGAGTGGCCATCCTGGCGCGATTTGCCATTTGACGGATGTCTGAAACCTGGTGTCAACGAACAAACAGCCCAATCCTTTGTTAATTCGTGTGAATTTAATCACTGATCAGGAAACATAATTCACCGTACTTCGTCTTCTGAAAAATCGATTTTCATGTCCGATCATTTATTCGTTGCCCTCATCTTTCTCCTGGTCGTCCTGACCATTGATATTTATGTGGGGGTCTCTCTGCGCAAAATCCTGCAACCGCTGCGCACATGGCTCAGGCGACTGGTTTGGAGTCTTGATATTTTGTCATGGATGGTTACCGCCATTATCCTCTACACCATGATTTTCAACCCTCGCGATGGCATGTATGATCGCGACTTATTTGAAAACATTACGGTCGGATTGTTCATGGCTTTCCTGGTGTCTAAGTTGCTGTTGATCGCTTTCTTGCTCATTCAAGATGTTCTGGGCTGGCCGGGGAAATTACGCCGTGCTGTTCGCGCCCAGCAAGCTCGTCCGGTGAATGAATCCCGACGAAGATTTATTGGGCAAACCGGACTCGTACTGGCTTCTTTGCCGTTCACTTCCTTACTGTGGGGAATGGCTAAAGGGCGCTACAATTACGCGGTAAAGCGACAGGTGCTGTACTTTTCAGACTTGCCCGAGGCGTTTGAGGGGTTTACCATTACGCAGATCTCAGACATCCATTCGGGAAGTTTCGACAATATGGAGGCCGTGCAAAGGGGCGTGGACCTGATTGCGGCCCAAAATTCCGACATGATCCTTTTCACTGGCGATCTGGTGAACGGCATGTCCTATGAAATAGAGCCGTACTTGGAAATGTTTGGGAAGCTTAGTGCGCCATTCGGCAAATACTCAACCATGGGCAACCACGATTACGGCATCTACGAGGAATGGGAAAATGAGCAGCAACAAATCGACAATACCGACAAGATCATGGATCACCACGCCACCATGGGGTTCCGATTGCTGAACAATGAGAGTCTGAAAATCGAAAAGGACGGACAGCATTTCCGTTTGGCCGGCGTGGAAAACTGGGGGAAACCTCCATTCCCTTCTAAAGGCGATTTGGATGCCACTTTCCCCGACACCGAGCGCGAGTTTACGGTGCTCATGTCTCACGACCCACACCACTGGGACGAGAAGGTATTACATCACGAGAAACACGTGGATCTTACCCTTTCCGGACATACGCACGGCATGCAGTTTGGCGTGGAAATTCCCTGGCTGAAATGGAGCCCCGTTCAATATGTTTACCCGCGCTGGGCCGGACTGTATGCGGAAGGTAGAAAAATGCTCTATGTAAATCGCGGATTCGGATTCATCGGTTACCCGGGTCGGGTAGGGGTCATGCCCGAAATTACGGTGCTGGAGTTGCGCAAGGAAATGGCATAAAGCCAAATCACCCATTGGGGTGAAATCTCTCCTTCAATTTCCTGCTATCTTCGTGGGAAATTCAATGCGAATGAGGATAGTTTTCTTGTGTTGGTTCGCCCTGGTCTCGTTGCCCGTAGTTGCTCAAATCGATTCTTCCATCACCCATGGAAATCGGTCATTTGAGTCAAAAGCTTACGAAGAGGCTCTTCAGTTTTATCATGCTGCGTACAATGAAGCCACTTCCACCGGAAATGTGGACAAATCGATTGAAGCCATGCTACTCATTGGCAAGGCCAATACGCACCTATACCGCATGGACGACGCCCTCAAAGCGTACGCATTGGCAGATTCCATAGCTACAGTATCGGGAAACACGTTGGAAATGTCGCGCTGCAAAAACGCATTGGCAGTGATTCTCACCTTCCAGGGTCATCACAACCAGGCGGTCGAACTCTCACGAGAGGTCATTCAAATGCAAGCGGGCGACACCACTTTTGTGTCGGATGCCTACTCTGTTATTGGCGACTACTACGGTCGGGTGGGAAACTTGGACTCGTGTATCTATTACCTGCAGGAGGCCATTTCGCTTGATAGCCTGTCCAATAATCACCGAAGCATTCCTTTCAACTATACCCGACTTGGGGAAACCCTGGCTGGAATGGGGCACAATGAATTGGCTCTGAAGAAATACCTTGCCGGACTCGAATGGCTCGACCGTGAAAATGACTCCTTTAAAATGGCTACGTTCTACGAGCGCATAGGGTCCTTGTTCCTCACCATGTACAATCTTCCCAAATCCCGGGAGTATGCTGAACGCGCTATTCGTATTGCCCGTGATCATGAACTTACCACGGCACTGGCTCAGGCGGAATCCCTTATGGGGCGCGTGCTCATGGCGCAGGGTCAGGCCGATTCGGCGTACAGCCATTTGGCGAATGCCCATGAATTGTTCCAATCCATCAACCGAAAATTCAACCTCGGAATGGCGAAAGATGGACTGGCGGAATGGCACTTAAAGAAGGGCCAGATCGACGAAGCGGAAGTCTGGAACACCTCCGCCGACACGCTTTTCCAATCGCTGGAATTGCAAAAGACCCCCATGAATCACTTATTGGTGCAGGCTAAGCTGTTTTATGCACAAGGCAAATGGACAGCCTTTGAAGAAAAGTTGAGCATGATCCGTCGGGATTCATCATTGAACAACTCGCCGTACGACCGCCGCCGCTACCTTGACCTGGCCTACCAGCATAGCAAGGTGCGCAAAAGGTACGACGAAGCCTTGCTGTATCTCGAACAAGCCCGCGAATTGGATGATTCACTGTTCCGCGCGGAATCGGCCTATATTATTGAAGAGCTCGAAGCGCGCTATGATCGTGCGCAAAAAGAACGGGAAATTGCCGAATTGGATACCAAAAACGAACTGCAGTCGATAAAGCTCAATCAGCGCAATACCCAACTCCTATGGAGCTTGATTGGCGGTGGTGTGATGTTGGTTCTGCTGCTCTTTATCTTATTGCAGTACCGCACCATTAAGCAGCGAAACATCCGGGTACAGGAGCAGAATCAAATCATTTCCCGGAACCTGGCAGAGAAAGAGCTGCTGCTACGCGAAATCCACCATCGCGTGAAAAACAATCTGCAGATCGTATCGAGTTTGCTGAGTATTCAAAGTCGGGAAATCACAGATAAAAAGGCTCTGGAGGCCGTTAACGAAAGCCGAAACCGCGTGAAATCCATGGCGTTGATTCACCAGGATTTGTACCGCGACGACAACCTGATTGGTATCAATGCCAAGTCGTATATCGATAAACTCACTCGGAGCGTCTTTTCGTCGTATCGCATCGACGAGCACCGTATCAATCTCAAAACCCAAATCGACCAACTCACTCTCGATGTGGACACCAGTATTCCCATCGGACTCATTATTAATGAGTTGATTACCAATAGCATTAAGTATGCGTTTCCCGGCGAGCGGACCGGGGAGATCAGCATCCGGTTGCAAGAAGAGCAAAACGCCCTGGTATTGGAAGTAGCCGACGACGGAGTAGGTATCTCACCGGCAGCAACAGATAGGGAAGGGGAGTCGTTTGGAATAAAGATGATTAAAGCATTTGCCTCGAAACTAGATGCCCAATGGCAGGTTCAGAATGCCAATGGCACGCGGGTGACCCTACAAATACACAAGTACAAGCCGGCCGTGAGCGTATAATTATTTGATCTTCAGCAGAAAATCAGCGCCACTTGATACGCGTGAAGTGGGAAAAGCGAGTAAAAGCCTTCGGAATGGCCTCCTGAATTTCATCTCTGAGCGCCTCGATCAAGGCCTCCTTCGTGAAGCTGTTGTGAACAGCCAGTCCAACTTCCCTTACCGGAAGAGGCTGAGCAAAGGGAACCGTAAACTCCTTGTCCATCGCCGGATTCACGGCCATTTCCGGGACCAAAGTAAGTCCAACACCCTGACGTACCAGGGATTTCAGTCCTTCTATAGAACCACTGGCATATTCAAACCCCAAACTGGAAGAGTCCTCAGCTTGGCGACAAATATTCAATGTTTGATCCCTAAAGCAGTGTCCCTCGTGCAATAAAAGGAGATGCGAATAATCCAGATCACCGGTAAGCACCTCATTTTGCCACTCAGGATGCGTCAACGGATTGCGGTAGAGCAGAAACGGTTCATTGTACAGCGCCACTTCGCGGATTTGTCGCTCTTCAAGCGGTGTTGAAAGTAGGCCAATATCTAACGAACCCTCTTTGAGTCGTCGAATAATCTGATGCGTCTGCAGTTCCTCCACCACCAGGTGCGTATCTGGGAACTTCTTCACGAAGCGGGGGAGAAGAATAGGTAGTAAATAAGGGGCAATAGTAGGAATAACCCCCAGCGAAAACGATCCTTTGAGTGACTCCTTTTCCTCCGAAACAAAAGCCTTCAACTGATCCACATCCCGCAAAATCTCGCGCGCCCGCATCAATATTTGCTCACCCGCAGGCGTAATCGAAAGCGGCTTCGAGTTCCGATCAAACAACTTCACCCCAATCTCATCCTCCAATTTCTGAATCTGCATGGTTATCGTAGGCTGTGTCACAAAACAAGCCTCCGAAGCCTTCGTAAAGCTCCGATACATCGCTATCGCCGAAAAATACTCCAGTTGTTTAAGCGTCATGCGGTAAATTTAGGGGTTTTGGGGGTTGGTTGACATGAATATAGTGTCTATAGGGATTATGTTAAATAGGTAGAAAGTTCATATTTCGAGCTGTGCTGGAGGCTGGTGTATATAGTCAGGGAGGCAGAACTAAAGGAGGAACACGGCTAAACTTGAAGTATTTGCAAAGAGCAGTCCTGAGGATTGAGATCCTGAAGTGGATCAGAACAACATCTTGATTAAGGAACGACTAAAACCGCAGGAGGATTTATCGCGCAGGCGTTTTAGTATGATTTGAATTGATTAGGGATCCATTTTTGCAGGATTATTCGAGATCCTATGAATTCCAATTGGCTTTTGTGATGCACTATTTATTTGTTGTAAGCCTTAATGTGTAAGAGACTCATACTGCGGAATGGTGCAAGCTATGGGTATTGTTTGAGGATTGGGATATAGCACGGAGAGCTGTAAATCTCATTGCTTGCCGTTACGTAATATAATATATATTATGTTAAATACACCCCAAAGAAGAAAAGGGACCACTATCCGATCCCTCTCCATTTCAAGTCTTATTTTCCTTCGAGCTTTTCTTTGATCTCGTTGTATTTGTCATCCTTACCCAGACGAATATAAATGTCTTTAAGTGAACGCAAGGTTCCTTCGTCGGTGTCGTTCAGTTGGTACGATTTTTCCAGGAATGGCAATGCTTGTTCGAAAACCACATTGGCTTCATCCATAGCAGCTTTGTACTTGGCGTTTTGTGTTGGAGGAATATCGTTGGCCTTGTTAACCATCTCTACCGCCTTGTTGAAGTACAACGCTCCCATGTTGTAGTTGGCGTCGAAATACTCCGGATTCAAACGAAGGGCTTCGGCATAAGCAGCTACTGCCTCTTCCTTCTTTCCCAGGTTGTCGTAAACGCTACCTATTGAGAAATGCAGTACGGCATTTTCAGGATCGTTTTGAATGGCCAGTTGAAGGTTCTTCTGAGCGTTTTCGAAATTTCCGTCTTGCAGATAAATGTTCAACTCTTCAATGATCAAACCCGGATCATCTGGGAATCGCTCGCGGGCAGACTTAATGGTGTTTATCGCCTCATCACGATTGCCTTGCTTCTGATAGATGTTGGAAATGAACAAGTACACATTGGGTACATTGTAGCCCAACTCCCCGCACTTTTCGTAGTTCTTGATGGCATTGTCCAAATTGCCTGCCTGCTCGTGGGCCAAAGCGGCATTGTAGTAAGCCAGTGTGTCAGTAAATTCCAGCATGGTGGCTATCTCTACGCCCAGGTCAAACATGTTTGCAGCTTGTGCAAAGTTTTTATCGTTGTACCCTGCAATTCCACCATTCATGGCCATTGCCTGACAAGCGGCCAATTGCTGGCGGTTCTCGTTGATGTAGCTGTTTTTGGTGTCCAGTTCCATCGCCTTCTTGTACGACTCTGCAGCCGTTTTAACGGCATTCGGAAACTTGGCTGCTAATTCAGGAGTATTCGCAACATTAAGGTAGATGTCACCTCGGTATCTCCAGGTCTTTTCTTTGGTTGCTCCTTTTTCGGTGGTGATGGCTTCGTCGATGTACTCAACGGCCTTTTCATAGTCGCCGTTCTTGTTGGCGTTGTAAGCTGATGTTACTTGAGGTTGTGCAAATGCGGCAAAACTCGCCATGACAAGTGTGCAGACTACCAATATTTTTTTCATAACTGACAAATCGTTTATATAGCGGTGCAAAATTAACAATTATTCCACAAGGGCTAAGCAAATACTTTGCCACAAATGTCAATTCAACGGTGTGAAAAACCTGTATTCCGCGATGGCAGCGGAGTGCCTCTAAGGTGAATACTGAATGACAAGGCTTTTCCAAACCAGCATGCATTTATCCGCGGCCCAAATTCATTTCACTGGTTGGTCTGCCATCCTTGCCGCATTATGGAACCGTCCAAAAACAAAGAAGGCCGCCAAACGGCAGCCTCTCTCCTGTTTCATTTGGATTTATTCCTCTCCTCCATCTTCATTCTCGGGAGAATCAGCTTCTGAACCGTTTTCATCTCCTTCGTATTCACCATCCTGCATCTCTTCATCCTCATCATCTTTGATGACTTTGCAGACTGCTGCAATTTCATCTTTTCCTTTGAGGTTGATCAGACGAACACCCTGGGTAGCTCTACCCATGACACGCAGTTCCTCAATAGCCATGCGAATTGTGATTCCAGACTTGTTGATGATCATCAAGTCGTTTTCATCATCCACATTCAAAATGGCGATCAACTCACCGGTCTTGTCAGTAATATTCAGGGTCTTCACACCTTTACCTCCACGGTTAGTAATACGGTAATCCTCCACCGGAGAACGTTTGCCATATCCTTTCTCAGAAACTACAAGGACATCGGAATTCACATCCCGAATGCAGATCATACCTATGACCTCATCCTTCGCATGACCCAATGTTACCCCTTTCACACCTTGAGCGGTACGGCCCACAGCGCGTACTTTCTCTTCGTTGAAACGGATGGCCTTTCCTGAACGCAACGCCATTATGATGTCGTTGGTACCATCGGTAAGACGGGCCGACAATAACTCATCCCCTTCACGAATGGTGATGGCGTTGATTCCGTTGGTGCGTGGACGTGAATAGGCCTCCAATGTGGTCTTTTTGATCAGACCTTGCTTGGTGCACAGAATCACATTGTTAGCTTCCACGTATTCACGATCTTTCAGATCAAGAACCGGGATATACGCAAGAATCTTGTCGCCGGGCTCTATATTAATAAGGTTCTGCAGCGCTCGTCCTTTCGAAGTCTTCGATCCTTCCGGAATTTCGAAGATGCGCATCCAGAAACATTTACCATTTTGCGTAAAGATGAGCAGCCAGTTGTGGTTGGTTGCCGTGAAAATGTGCTCCAGGAAGTCCTGGTCGCGCGTGGTACTTCCCTTCGAACCTACTCCACCCCTGCTTTGGGTCTTGTATTCCGCAAGCTTTGTGCGCTTAATATAGCCGGCATGACTGATGGTTACAACAACCATCTCATCCGGAATCATATCTTCAATCGACAAGTCGGCCGATGAGTACTCAATAACCGATCGGCGTTCATCGCCGTACTTGTCGAGTACTTCCGTCAATTCATCTTTGATGATCTGCATGCGCAAATCTTCATTTTCAAGAATCTCCTTCAAGCGAGCAATGGTCTCCATCAACTCGTCGTACTCAGCACGCAGTTTGTCGCGTTCCAGTCCGGTGAGTTTTTGCAGACGCATATCAAGAATTGCACGCGCCTGAATTTCACTCAATTCAAACCGCTGCATCAATCCGTTGCGCGCATCTTCCGGAGTTTTCGACCCACGAATCAGGGCGATTACTTCGTCGAGGTTGTCAATAGCAATGATCAGACCTTGCAGGATATGTGCACGCTCTTCAGCTTTGGCCAATTCGTACTTGGTACGACGCACTACCACTTCATGACGGTGATCCACAAATGTTGAAATCAGTCGCTTGAGGTTGCACATTTCCGGACGTCCATTGACCAGGGCAATGTTATTTACCGAGAAGGAAGTCTGGAGCGCAGTGTACTTGAACAGTTTGTTCAACACTACATTGGGAATAGCGTCGCGCTTCAGTTCGTAAACGATCCGCATTCCTTTTCGATCCGACTCATCGCGGATTTCCGAAATACCGTCGATCTTCTTCTCGTTGACCAGGTCTGCCGTCTTTTTGATCATGTCGGCCTTGTTCACCTGATAAGGAATCTCCTCAACGATAATGGCTTCCCTTCCGTTGTTGAATTCCTCGAAACGCGCTTTACCACGCATCACGATTCTTCCCCGACCGGTTTCAAAGGCTGAACGAACACCTTCAATACCATAAATAACACCACCGGTTGGGAAGTCAGGAGCCTTAACGTACTCCATCAATTCTTCAATGGTAATGTCCCGGTTGTCGATATAGGCAATCGTGCCATTCACTACCTCCGTGAGGTTGTGAGGCGGCATATTGGTCGCCATACCTACGGCAATACCGCTAGCTCCGTTGATCAACAGACTAGGAACCTTTGCAGGAAGTACCGAAGGCTCCGATAAGCTATCGTCAAAATTCAATGTGAAGTCAACGGTGTCCTTATCGAGATCGGCCAGCATTTCTTCGGCGATCTTTCTGAGGCGCGCTTCCGTATAACGCATCGCTGCCGGATTGTCACCATCGATCGAACCAAAGTTTCCTTGTCCGTCTACCATAGGATAGCGCAGCGACCAATCCTGGGCCATACGCACCATGGTATCGTACACAGAAGTATCACCGTGCGGGTGGTACTTTCCGAGCACCTCCCCCACGATCCTTGCTGATTTCTTGTATGGTCTGTTTGAAAGTACGCCCAGATCCAACATTCCGTATAGTACCCTTCGGTGAACCGGTTTCAGTCCATCCCGAACGTCCGGAAGTGCTCTGGACACAATCACCGACATGGAATAGTCGATGTATGCGGAGCGCATTTCATCCTCGATATTGATCGAGATTATCTTTTCTCCATCTGCCATTTCGTCTTGTTTAGGTAAACCGACTAAAACGCGAAAATCCACGTTTAGTCGAAAGGAGCGAAATTACGGCTTACATAAGGCTTTTCGGCGAAATAAAAAGCGGTTATTTTTCACAAAATTCTGTGGAAAATTGAATCCGGTGAAAAAACCTACAAACGGTTGTCCGCATATATTTGAGTCTGGCATAGTTTTAGTCGTAACTTAGCCCTAACACAGATCAGAATAAGTATATGGAAGCGAAATTTTCGCCACGTGTGAAAGATGTGATAACCTACAGCCGCGAAGAGGCTCTCCGCCTCGGACATAATTACATAGGTGTAGAACACCTTCTCCTCGGAATTATTCGCGAGGGCGAAGGAACAGCAATACAAATATTAGAGAATCTGCGAGTCGATCTTGGCCGATTGAGAAAATCGGTTGAGGGAGCTATAAAATCTTCCGGACAGGCAGGTGCTGTTAAAGGAAACATTCCTTTGGTAAAGCAAGCTGAAAAGATCCTCAAGATCACGTATCTGGAAGCCAAGATTTTCAAAAGTCCTATTATCGGTACCGAACACCTGTTGCTCTCCATCCTGAAAGATGAAGACAATGTGGCTACGCGTGCCTTGAATGCATTTAACGTTGATTACGACATGGCAAAAGAAGAATTTGAAACCATACTGACCGACGATGACTACTCTGGTCCTCGTGCGGAATTCCCGGGATCGGCACAAGACGATGATGATGAACCCTCCTTTTCAGGGTCTTCAGGGTCATCGAAAAAGCCCGACTCGAAGAGTAAAACTCCCGTGCTGGACAACTTTGGCAGGGACTTGACAAAGCTTGCTGAGGAGAACAAACTGGATCCAATTGTTGGACGGGAAAAAGAAATAGAGCGTGTGTCTCAAATCCTATCCCGACGTAAAAAGAATAATCCGATCCTAATCGGAGAGCCGGGTGTGGGTAAGTCGGCCATTGCTGAAGGACTTGCACTGCGCATCATTCAGAAGAAGGTGTCGCGCGTGTTGTTCAATAAGCGCATCGTTACGCTTGATATAGCATCTCTGGTTGCGGGAACCAAGTACCGTGGTCAGTTTGAAGAGCGTATGAAAGCCGTGATGAACGAATTGGAGAAGTCTCCCGATGTGATCTTGTTTATCGATGAAATCCACACCATTGTGGGTGCGGGTGGTGCAAGTGGGTCGCTGGATGCTTCGAACATGTTCAAACCGGCACTGGCTCGTGGTGAAATTCAATGCGTAGGAGCGACTACGTTGGATGAATACCGTCAGCACATCGAAAAGGCTGGAGCGTTGGAAAAAAAATAAAAAAAAGTTATTGTAGAACCCACTTCTCCGGAGGAAACGATTCAAATCCTCAACAATATCAAAGATAAGTACGAAGACCACCACAGCGTGACTTACACTGATGAGGCATTGAAAGCATGTGTGTCATTGACTTCACGCTATATCACTGATCGCCACTTACCCGACAAGGCTATCGATGCGTTGGACGAAGTGGGATCGCGTGTTCACCTGAATAACATTCATGTTCCGAAGGAAATCATCGACATCGAACAAGAGGTCGAGGACATCAAAGAGGAAAAGAATCAGGTTGTTCGCAGTCAGAAGTATGAAGAGGCAGCCAAACTGCGCGATAAAGAGCGTCAGTTGCTTGAAAAATTGGAAGCCGCTAAACGCAAATGGGAGGAAGACACTAAAACCCACCGTGAAACGGTAACCGTTGAACATGTGGAAGAAGTAGTGGCCATGATG
>JAGQVX010000080.1 GCA_020437755.1 Flavobacteriales bacterium | reverse complement strand
CGATTTGATCACTGTTCAATTGCTTCGCAATAACCCGCTTGTCTTCGTCGAGTAAGTAGATTTTGGGCGTAGAGAACACATCAAACGTATTTCGGAAATTCAAGCTTTCGATATTCGTCACGCCTGTCATCAGGAGGTATCGAACCGTATCCGGATTTTCGTTGCTGATGGCCGGATCGTCGCTCACGTGAATCCAATCTCCAATTCCGTGTTTGCGGATAAACTTCTTCCAGGGTTCACGCTCATAGTCATTTCCGATAGCGTAAATCTCCAATCCTTTGTCGTGCCACTCATCATAAACGGCTTTGAGCTTTGGCATCTCCTTTTTACAGTGTCCGCAAGTGGATTCCCAAATGACGATGGCCGTATATTTCGCGTCTACGTCATACAGGGCTTTCCAGTTGACGTCTGTAGTGTCGGGCAGAATGATGTTGGGCACAATTTCGTCGCAAAGCGTAGGTTTCTTCTTATCACTGGCTTCAATCAGTTCCGCCAGCTTTTCGTCGGTCATCCAGGTTGCCTTGCCCTTCTTGTAATACGTATCAACCATGTTCACCATGACCTTATCCATGCACATAATATTGCTGGTTTGGGCATTGTACGTGGTATAGTGAATCATGTACTTGTAAATATCAGCATGAGGCTCCACGCTGTCGATGAGATCGGTCATCATGATGCTGATGGAATCGGGAATCTGAGGCAAGACCTTGTTAACGTATTTCTCCAATAACTTGTGGAAGGTTTGGTCGCGCACAATGCGGTTGTCGGTGAGGTCGCAATGATCCCAATAGTGATTGCGGTACCACATGTATCTCCACATTTGCTCTTCTTCTCCTTCCGGAACTTCCGTCGGAATTTCAACATCCAGCGTCATGAGAATGTATTTTCCTATGAGGCGGTCGCCGTATTGTTCAACCAGGTTGTTTTGGTATGCCATGACCTCGTCGTTCAACTTCTTGATGGATTCAATGGCTGCATCTTTTTGATCTGCGGGAATAGTGCTGTCGTTGGCGAGTACTTCATACGGACTGCGTTCCTTACGCTTCTCGTTGATGTACTTCATGTAGTCGAAGAAAACCTTATTATCAACCGACTTTTTGACGTTCAAGTGCTCAACCAGGTTGAGTGTGTCGGTAGTGAATTCAATGTTTTCACCCGCCACCAGGATATCGAAGTATTTCGGCCCGGGAATAACGATAGCATATTTCCCCTGCTCGTCAAAAGGCTTTCCCATGAAAGAGAAGTTGCCGTTTTTATCGCAGTACGTAGTGTCGTTGTAGTAAAGTTTATTGCCGTAGTAATTGGCCAGATATACCGTTGTGTCGCTAATGCCTTTGATCTGTCCTTTGATCGTGTAGTCGACATCTTTGCGGTTTTGGTCTTGAGCGAAAAGAGAAAAGGAAATAGCTGATAGTAAGGTCAGCAAAAACAGGTTTAAGGGCTTCTTCATACTTTGGAATTGTTTGCTCTTGGACAACAAATTTCGTGCGAACGTTGTCCGGCAAAAATAAAATTAACATTTATTTAAGTGCGAATAGGCTTATTCCGGTTTCTCAGAAAAAGGTCTGGATAGAGCGCATCGAATGTTGAGCTGACTGGCCACTAAAGTGCCGGCTTTCGGGAAAAGCGGGTTTCAATCAGTGGTCATGCTTCATTACGGTCTCCGTGAAGGGGCATTGGTCAGGGCCAAGGGAATCAAATCCCGTCCCGGTATTCCTTGATGGTTTTGAACATCTTGAAGTACAGCTCCTGAGGTTTGAAGGGTTTGGTAACATACTCATTCATACCTACCTGAAATGCGCGTTTGCGCTCACTGGCCAATACATCGGCTGTAAGGGCGATAATAGGTGTGTCGCGTTTGGGTGGGTCCAGTTCGGTACGGATAAATTCACAGGCCGTAAATCCGTCCATGATGGGCATCTGGAGATCCATCAACACCAGGTCGTAGTCGTTGGCCATGAATTTCTCAATCGCCTCTTTTCCATTAATGGCGAAGTCCAGTTCAAAGGAACTTCCCCACACTTCAAATACTTTCTCGGCCAACACACGGTTCATGTCGTTGTCTTCTGCGAGCAGCACACGGGCGTGTAGTTCGTTTCCGTCTTTGATATGCAGATTGAAGGCGTCTTCTTCTTCAGGTTTGGCCTCACAAGTGGGGTATTCCACCTCGAAATAGAAGGTTGAGCCTTCGCCCAGTTGGCTGGTTACTTCCAGACTACCCCCTTGCAGATCAACGAGTTTGCGGGATATGGCCAATCCCAGTCCGGTTCCGCCGTACAGACGAGTGGTACTCGATTCGGCCTGTTTGAAGTCATCGAAGATGGATTCCAGTTTATCGGCCGGAATACCTATTCCCGTATCTACCACCTCAAAGCGCATCCGTGCCGTGCACTTGCAGTCGTCGTTGTAAATGGTGGAAACATGCAGTTTAACCGAGCCGTTGGACGTGAATTTCACGGCATTGTTGAGCAGGTTCAACAACACCTGACTGATTCTTACCGTGTCACCTTTGATTCCCTCCGGTGCTTCATCGTCAATATCATAACCTACTTCCAGCCCTTTGTTTCTTGCGCTTATCGCTATGGTGTTGATCACACTTCCCAGCAGGTCGCGTAAATTGATAGGGTATTGTTCAAATTCTATTTGTCCGGCCTTGATTTTAGAAAGCTCCAGAATATCGTTGATGATGGCCAACAGGTGATTGGAAGCATATTTAATAGACTTGAGGTATTCGCTTTGTTGCTCATCCACCTCCGTTTCAATCAGCAACCGGGTAAATCCCACGATGGAGTTCAGCGGTGTGCGTATTTCGTGGCTCATATTGGCCAGGAATCGCTCTTCTGCGTGCTTGGCGTCTTCGGCTTCCTCTTTGGCTTTGATCAGTGCTTTTTCGGTGCGCTTGCGGATTTCAATTTCACCTTTAAGCTCGTGATTTTTCTCTTCCAGGAATTGTGTTTTTTCCTTCACCTTCAAATCGAGCTGTTCGTTGTGGACAATCAGTTCTCGTTGTTTCTTCCCAATGAATGCCGCCATAACACCGAGGATTAGCGGTGCACTATCAATGATCCACAATAAAGGTTGGCTGGCTTGTGCGCTCATTACCGATTGAAACGATAGGGGCAGTCCCTGGTTCCACATTTCAACGAGGGTTGAAACGAGGGGAAAGCATGCGCCAAATAACACACCTGTACAGGTGCATTTAATTACCGGGTTTGTTTTCATTCTACGGCTTGCTTGGTTACATTTGGCCCGACCATTAGTCGTGCAATCTGATTTCGTTGACCAATTTATCTCACCACATCATCCCCGGGTGTAGGACAAAACCTGTTATTCTTGACATCCGTTATGAACCCAACGGCCAGCCCAAGCCTGTGGTGGTGTTTTGTCATGGGTACAAAGGGTTCAAGGATTGGGGTGCCTGGAATCAGGTAGCTCAGGCATTCGCCAAATGCGGCTTCGCCTTTGTCAAGTTTAACTTCAGCTACAACGGCGGAACGTCGGAGCAGCCCATTGATTTTCCGGATGAGGAGGCTTTTGCAGAAAACAATTACTCCACAGAGCTGGGGGATTTACGTTGTGTGGTCGAGTGGCTGTTGAATGAGGAGAATCCGCACCGCGACGAGATAAATCTTTCACGCATTCAGCTCATCGGTCATAGCAGGGGGGGAGGTATAGCCCTTTTGGGAGCGGCGACCATACCGCACATCAATCGACTCGCACTTTGGGCGTCGGTGTCCGATTTTGAAGTGCGGTTTCCCTATGGGCGACAAATGAAGGAATGGGAGGAAACCGGTGTCTGGGAAGTGTTGAATGCACGTACCGGTCAGGTGTTGAAGCACCATTATCAGTTCTATGAAGATTTTGTACGCAACCGCGAAGTACTGGATATCCGTTCGCACGCAAAGCAATTAAAAACGCCTGTGCTCATTGCGCATGGTGTGGAAGACGAAGCCGTACATTTTTCAGAGGCCATGCGTCTGTATAAGTGGACTCCCGAGAGTCGCTTGGAAATGGTGCCCGAAACCGGTCATACTTTTGGATCCAGGCACCCCTGGGAGGAAGATATCCTCCCGGAGGCACTAGGATTGGTGGTTGAGTACACCGTTGACCATTTTCGCAATTAGGATTTCGTTTACTGTTGAGAAGAGGCGCTTGTGTTGAGGGAAGAGGCTTCTTTTTTCAATTGCTGCACCTGAGCCCGATACTGAAACAAAGAATGTGTCTCCGCGTTGAGTTCATCCTGGTTTTTCTGAACCTCCTGGTGCATCTTTTCATTCTTCTTCTTCAGACTTTTGAGGTCTTTCTGTAAGTCGTTGAGTTCAGCATCTTTTTCTACCAGGCCGTAAGAAGTAATGACTTCTTGAGTAGCAACCGTTTCGGCGTCCAGTTCGTTCATTTTTTGTTGGTTGTTGTCGATCTGGGATTCCATCAGTTCAATCTCCGACTGCAGCTTTTCGATTCGTGCTTTTTTGCGAATAATAGCGGCTTCATTTTGTTCGTTCCGGTTGTTGAGCGTACGCTGGTCTTTTTCCAGTCGGTCGATTTTATCTTCCAGGGGTTCCAGGTCGTAGCCACCCATGGTGTTTTTTACTTCGGCAGCGCGTTCAACATTGGCTTGCTGGTGCTTTTCGTTGAGTTCAATTTCCCGCTGCAAGTCGCGGTTCTCTTGCTGTCGCTTATTGATGGATGTTTCGGTTCGACTGACAAGCTTGTCGGCTTTCTTCAAGTCTTGATCAATTTCCTGCGAGCTTCGGGCTTGTGCGGTGTGTTCAGAGGTAGTTTGAGAAGGCGTGGTCTGTGAGGCGCCCAGGAGAGGGAGCACCAGACACGCAGGTACTAAGATTCTTTTCATGACCAAATGATTAGATAATTTCACTTTGGACGGAAAAGAAGCCTATGGGTCACAAAAAAAAATCGCCCTGCATGTTGCAGAGCGATTTCTTAAATAAACAGATTATAAAGGTCTTATCGTTTCACGACAAGCTTTTGAGTCATCACTGTATTACCAGCAATGGCTTTAACAAGATAAATTCCGGCTTCGAATTCCGAAACGGGAACCGTGAAGCGCTCTGAGCCGTTGTGAACGGCGTTGTAAACGCGCTTTCCGTCAAGTGAATAGATCTCTACAAGGGTAGTGCTGTGGCTGTAATCCAACTCAAGAGTAACCACGTCCGATGCAGGATTTGGGTACATCTCGAAATTGTTGGTAGCAATTTCAGCTACACCTACCGTATTGTCAACAGCAGAGAAATCATCCACATAGTAGAAGCCTGCGTCGGTACCACCTCCCCATGCGAAGAAGTTCACACCGCCAACACCAGTTTGCCATCCGAGGCTGCATACGAGGTTGCCATCCATGAATACCTGAGCACCGCCCAGATCCATGTCGATAACATGCTCCATGTAAACCCAGGTTTCCTGAGTGTAGTTTGCGGTTCCGATTTGGCTTTGGTCTTTTTCCACGCTAATGGTACCATCAGCCATGAAGTATACGTCCAGTGCCCATCCATCACCAGGGTTGGTAGTTGTTTGGAAGTTGTAGTATCCTCCGTAACCAGAGGCAATATACATCCACCAGCCAACAGTCATTTGTCCGGCATCCTGACCCAATGGAAGGAATACATCGGTCGTTCCGCCATTAGTAAGGTCAGTTTGTTCGAATTTACCGGATAGGGTTCCTCCGTGAGCCACATCCGAGCTTACAAAGGTGTCGGTTGATCCGCCTTCTTGTCCGTTCCATGTTGTCCAAACATCGGAACTGGCAGCCAGGTAGTCGCCATCTGAGTAGCTTTCAAAATCATCCGCGAAAACAGTGGTTTGAGCTGTTAATCCAACAGCGCAGAAACACGTAGCAGCAAAGAGTAAAGTTTTCTTCATACGAATTAAGGTTTATTTGAGGTTTTGTGTTGAGTTGCTAATATAAGGATATGAACCATATACTAGCAAACCATCTTTTCTATTAACCGCATAACCTCATTTTGTGCCGTTACTCCTTTGTCGTTGTTGTACCATTTTTGGTTTTCTACGATTAAATCCTCGTACGACATGGTTGGGTTTGGATCTGATTTGTAGGCCTTAATCCTATCCTGAACCGGCTTTGGACGTGGTCCCCAGCGCCATACAAATTGTCCCTTAGAGTCGATACAAATGGCAATCGGTATGGCCGAGCCGCCATCGGTATGGAAGGCGTCCATCAGTGCGGGGTTGTCATCACGCAACACATACCGCGTGGTAACGTTCGTGCACAACCTGGCCAACAACTCAAAGATGACTATGCCAAATGGTCCATCCCCGCACCATGCTTCTGTAATTACCAGAATGGTATAGTGATCGGGAAGAGCGCTCATCATGGAAACCAAGCGATCGTCGAGTTTCTGAGTCTTTATCAGTCGGCTTAGGCGTTGTTCGCCCAGCAGACTGTATTTCATCATCATTTCGTTCTGGACGTTGCCCGTGGTTAGTCCTTGTGCGTGCAGTTGTGCCGTGAGATCCACAAATGCTTCAAAGGTCATGCTGCCTTCATAGTCCGACTCATACCATGGACCAATCGCTTCCTGCTCCTTAATCATGCGGCAAAAATATGTTGGAATAGCGGTCAGATAATCACAAATTTGTCCCTCACTAATTGATTCCTGAAGATGTTTTCCGGTAATATCAGAAAAATGAAATCGGTGCTGGACGCACCTGTAAAGTACTTGCTTCCGCTGTACGATGTCCTGGACCCTGCAGTAGAAGTGGATATGAACAGTCTACTTGGCAAGCGCATTCGAATAGAGCATAACGGAGACATCAACTGTGTTGTGAGTGGCAAGAAGATTAAAAAAGTGTTTGGTGAAGGCATGAGCTATGAGGCATTTGTTACCTCTCCTCTAGCCACGGAGAGCATCATCCGGCCGGAATTGAGTCGCATTCATGAGGGTATTGCCCTGCGCGACAAGGAATGGGAAGAGGCACATCACAACCAGCCACATTATGTGTATCTCAGTCTGACGAGTGGCATTAAAGTGGGGGTAACTCGTGTTACCAACATTCCTTCACGTTGGATTGACCAAGGGGCTGTGGAAGCTATTCTACTGGCAGAAACTCCGTACCGACAATTAGCGGGATTGATGGAAGTAGAGTTAAAGGAGCACATTTCCGATCGAACGAATTGGCGCAATATGCTCAAAGGAGTTTTTACCAATGAACACGATTTATTGGAAACCAAAGAAATGCTGCTGGAAGAATTGCCCGAAGCCTATTACGATTTCATCGTAGATGATGATACCATTACTTCCATTGATTATCCCGTTCTTCAATATCCTGAGAAAGTGTCTAGCCTCAAGCTGGAAAAGGAACCCATCATTGAAAAAGAACTGGTGGGCATAAAGGGGCAATACTTATTATTCGGAGACAATACGGTAATCAACCTGCGCAGTCATGCGGGATTCCACATCCAAATTGGATTAGTTGAGTGAGGGGTCGTCGGGGAGGTTGGCAATGATCTTTCCACGTGAACCCATTGTACTGAGAATGGTTTTCCACAAGTCGGAGTCGCCGGTATTCATCAATACGTTGGGAGAAGCCTGACCTACAAACCACGATTTCATCCGCAACTCATCTTCGAGCTGCTGAGGTGACCAACCGCTATATCCCACAAAGAACCGCACCTGGTTCTGATCTACCAAACCATGAGCAATTTTGTCCTTCAACTGGTCGAAATCACCGCCCATGAAAATGCCGTCAAATATTTCTACGCTTTCACGGATCTCATTCCCCAGTGTGTGGATGTAGTATAAGTTGGAGTTCTTCACCGGACCCCCTATGGAGATTTTAGTGTCAAAGTCGGGCAGACCATCCATAATTTGGTCGAGCTCTACGTCAATGTAGTTGTTCAAAACAAAACCGAAAGAACCTTCTTCATTATGTTCGCATACCAAAATGACGGTGCGCTTGAAGTAGGGATCGTCCAAAAAAGGCTCGGCAAGCAGGATATTCCCCTTGTTGACGGTGGTGTTTTCCGACGGACCTAAATTGAACTGTTTCATCTTACCGTTTGTCCTAATTTAAACTGTTGGTGGCAAATAAAGTTGCTATTTTACACATGTTTTTTGAATTGCAAAATGACTTATACCTCACCATATACAATGATTAGCAGCTTTTCTCTACCATCGCTCAAGTCAAACTTACTCGTTCGATGGGGTGTTTTTGTAGGCCTTGGACTCATTTCCCTGTGTGGATTGTCGCAAACACTTACACCCTTCACCGGAAACGAATCCATTTCGTATCCCGAATTGATTGCAGCCTATACGACACTTAGTGATGAATACCCGCACGCACAATTGTTGGAGATTGGGCAAACCGATATTGGGGAACCTTTGCATTTGTTTGTGATCAATTCCGATCAGTCGTTTGAGCTTGACCATTTGGCGGATGCCAAAGTAGTATTGTTCATCAACAACGGAATCCATCCCGGAGAGCCTTGCGGAGTTGACGCGAGCCTGAAGTTGGCACGCAACCTACTTACCGATAGCGAGCTTTTCAGACCATTGCTCGACAAGGTAACCGTGTGCATCATTCCCATGTACAACGTGGGAGGAGCACTGAACCGAGGCTGCTGCTCACGCGCCAATCAGAATGGCCCCGACGCCTACGGATTCAGAGGAAATGCCCGCAACCTGGACCTGAATCGTGATTTTATCAAGTGCGATTCCCGCAATGCAGAAGCCTTTAGCCGGGCGTTTTCGCTTATTGGTCCGCATATTATGGTGGATACCCATACTTCCAATGGTGCCGACTATCAGTACACGATGACCATGATTACCTCACAGTGCGACAAGGCGACACGTGTGTTGGGGAACTATATGAAAGATGAGATGAATCCGGCGGTATATGAAATGATGAAACAAAGCGGGTGGGAAATGACGCCTTACGTGCACACAATGGGAAGAACACCCGAGACCGGAATTCTGGATTTTTTGGAGACTCCGCGCTACTCTACGGGGTATGCAGCATTGCACAACTGCATGGGCTTCACAAGTGAAACACACATGTTCAAGCCCTTTGCCGATCGCGTGGAAAGTACCTATCAGTTTGAGCTGGCGCTGATGCATTTTGCACATGATCATGCTGATGAAATCATACTGCTCAAGCGCAAGGCCGACAAAGAAACCGCGCACCAGAAGGAATTTGCCTTACAATGGGAGTTGGACACCACGCAGTTTGAGGAGCTGATGTTCAAAGGATTTGAGCATCAATTCAGGGAAAGTGAAGTCACCGGAAAGCAGCGCCTGGCGTACCTGCGCGAGAAGCCTTCGACTTTTCCGGTTAAATACTACAACAGGTACAAGGCTTCAGTACACGTTGAAGCTCCTGAGTTCTACATCGTTCCCCAGGCCTGGCGCGAAGTAATTGAGCGATTGCAGTGGAATGGGGTTGAAATGTTTCGATTGGAAGAAGACATGGAGCTTCAAGTCGAGGCCTATCATATCGCCCACTATGAAAGTCAGGACAAGCCTTACGAAGGGCACTATTTGCATCATAATGTGCAGGTAGAAACATCGCGCGAGCCGGTGGTGTTTCACCGGGGAGATTATGTCATTCCTACCAATCAGGCTGCCAACAGACTGATTGTGGAGACGCTAGAGCCGCAAGGTGTGGATTCGTACTTTGCCTGGAATTTTTTCGATTCGATGCTCCAGCAAAAGGAATGGTTCAGCGATTATGTGTTTGAGGATAAAGCCGAACAAATGCTTCTGGACAACCCGGATCTTCGTGAGGAATTTGAGGAGAAGCGGGCTTCCGACAGCGATTTTGCGTCCAATCACTGGTGGCAGTTGTATTGGCTGTATCAACACAGCGACAACTACGAGCATACGTTCAACAGGTATCCGGTTTTCCGCTTCCATGGAGCGGAGAGCGATTTGCATCAATAGGAAGTCCTTACTGTTCTTCCTCTGTAATCAGTTGTTCCCATTGCAATTCTCCTTCGCCGTTATACACTGAAATCGTGAGGGTACGGTCTTTTCGATCGCCCGCAAAATCCAGGATGGCAAAATTCCGTTCGCCCACATGGGTTCCTTCCACGCGCAGGTGGTTGGCTTCCTTGGAGTGATCATAGCTTGTTGAAGTGAGCGGAGAAACGGTGAGGTCGTACACCATATCCTTACTCGGCAGTTTCAGGCTGCTCAGTTCAGTACTGTGGCGGTCCCCGGTGAGAAAGAAGACTCCCTTAATGTTATTGTCGCTGATGAGATCCAGAATGCGTTGGCGTTCCGCTCCCCAAAGCGCATAGTTTTCGTATTTGGCGAAGTCCGAGAGGAATTGCCCACCCATGCATACCACCTTAAAACGGGCAGTTGATACTTTCAGGGATTCAATCAGCCAAAGGATTTGCTCTTCACCCAATATGGTAGGTTCTATTCCCTGAATATCAGGATCGGTGCGAAACCAGCGGTTGTCGAGCAGAAAAAAATCGACATCCATGTACGAAAAAGTTGTGGTCACACCGGCATTTTCGTGGAGCCCATATCCCGGATTGGCCCAAAAGTCCTGAAAACATTCCAGAGCTTCGTTCTTCAGGTAAAAGCTGCGGTTGCTGTTGTCGGGTCCATAGTCATGATCATCCCAAATGGCGTAATGTTGTCCGGTATGCAATAGTTTCTGCATTTCCGGAATTCCGCGCGTATGAGTGTAACGATACTGCATTCCGGCTGTGCTGGTGACATCCGTTTCCCGGAAATAGGTATTGTCGCCCAGCCAAAGCATCAGGTCGGGTTTCTGGCTGGCGATCTGGTCAAATATGCCGTATCCGCCCCCATAGGGATCACCCGGTCGGTCGGTGGAAGGGTCGTTGATGTAGGTGCAACTTCCCACTGCGAGGCGGAAAGCAGGAGGCTCCGTGCAATATTGCCAGTGATCCTGAACGTGAAAGGTATAATGCTCCATTTGGCGAATGCCATCAATGACCAATTGATAGCTGTATGTGGCTCCCGGGGTTAATGATCCGCAGGTTAAATGAGCAGTGCAGGCATGCGCCAAATGGGTTCCCACAACATTCGAAAAGAGAGTATCCGACGGTTGATTAATCTCAGTATATGCAATCTGCACGAGGCACGGACCGGATGTTTGCACCCAGATCTTCGCTTCATGATAATCGATATGTCCGGCCATAGGTCCGGAAATGACGTGCTGCTGAGCGCTGGTCACACAAGAAAGAACGACAAATGCCAAAGTGATGAATAGTCTCATTCGGGTTGCGGTTTTTGGGAAAGATACAAAGTGCGGTTCAGAGATGATGTTAATTGGCCATCATCAATTCTTCAAGTTGTTGTGCGGTATGTTCCCAGGAGTATCGTTCTTGCACAAACCGGCGGCCATTCAGGGCGATATTTCGTGCCAGTTCGGCATCGCGAAGGAGCGAAATGCAATGATCGGCAACTTCATGGGCTTGAGTGGCGACCAAAATTTCTTCACCATCGTGCGCATGGAGCGCATTGTTGGCCAGGGGAGAGGTAATGCAGGGCAATTCCATGCTCATGGCTTCAAGCAACTTGTTTTGCAATCCGCTTCCAATGCGCATTGGCGCTACGAATACGGAGCTTTCGGCATACGCCAAACGGATATCGTCGAGCCATCCGGTCACGGTAATTCCTTTTCCATTCAGTGCTTTGACCTGAGGTGCAGGCTGTGCACCAGCAAGCAGCAACGTGGCATCGGGAATGGACTTTCTCACCAACGGCAGTACTTCTTTTGCGAGAAACACGGCACAATCAATATTGGGAGGATAGTTCATGTTTCCGGTAAAAACCAGATCGTATTTTTTGGGGTGTGCAATCGGAGAAAAGAAGGCCTGGTCCACACCATTTGGGATCACAGCAATGTTTTGCCGACGTGGATGGAAAATAAAATCGCGGTCTTGCTCCGAGATGATTAAATGGTGCTCGAAGTACTCGTAAATCAGATTTTCGTACGCTACCAGTCGGCGCGCCTCTTGTCTAAATACCAAACGTTTATACCAGGGAGCGCCATTAATACGTCGTTCCACACCTTTATTAAAGGCATCCATATAATCCAGTGTCTTGGGAACCTTGTGGATATGTTTGACATGTTCGGCCGCACGAATCAACTGACAGTAAATATGATCGGGTTGGAATTGATCTACGTATCGATACACTTTTCTGCGTGCTTGTCGCTGGAAGAAGTAGTGCACCTGAAAGGGTCGGTCGGAAAACAAACCGAGAATCATGTGCCACAGGATAAGGGTTTTCTTGAGTGGGACAATGGCGTAATCCGAACAGATATCTCTCAGATTTTCGAGGTCTTTTTGGTCCACCTTTTCATCGGTGAGACAGCACAGAAAAATCTCATGATTTTTATGGAGGTGCTTGAGTTGATGGTAGATCCGAAGCTTGTCACCTTTTTCCAGCGGCCAGGGAACCCGGGATGTGATGACGAAGATTCTCATGACTGGATCAGGGAATTGTAAAAATTCAACAGGTTCTGGGTGATGGTCCTGTTATCGAAACATTCTCGTGCCAACTTGCGCGCATTGTTTCCAAGGCGTTGTACTTCTTCCGGATGTTGGGCCAGGTAGCTCAATTTTTCACGGAATTCCTTTGGGTTGGATGCGATGAGAATATTCTCGCCATCGGTATAGTCAATGCCTTCAGCACCCACTTTCGTGGAGACAATGGCTTTGCCCATGGCCATGCCTTCAATAATTTTCACCCGCACTCCACTGGCCGAGTGGAGCGGTACGATCATGATCCCCATACGTGCCATGAATTGTCGGGCTGAATCTACTTCACCGGTCACTTCCACCTGATCGGCCTGCAGGTACAGCAGGTCGGATGGCATTTGGCGTCCTGCCAAATACAAGCGCAAACCGGGAGCCGCCTTATGCACCATGGGCCACACATCCTCAACAAACCACATCACTCCTTCGAGGTTGGGGGTCCAGTCCATGCTCCCCAAGTGGAAAACATTGCTTATGCCCTCAGGATCTGAAGGAATGTCGTAGGTTGAAACATCAATACCAAAGGGGATATTGACAATGGGTTTGCTGCATCCCAGACTGAGGTACTTGGTGCGGTCTTCTTCTGAGATGGATGCGATACCATCTACCTGATCAATAACCGACAGCTCATATTCCTTGAGTTTGCGTGAGAGGTATTTCAGATAGGCTCGTTTTGCAAATCCACGCGTACCTCCGGCGACACGCTCCCAAATGACATGTTCCAGATTGTGCGACCGAAGGATAATTTTTGCCTTGCTGAACCTTCTGCACGTCCCGAGGTAGGGGGTCATAAACAGACTTTCCAGATGGATAATGTCAAATTTCTTGCGCTTCAGTAAGTTGGCGAGTAGAATGTCGAAATCGGCCGAGAAGAAACGCGTAACGTTGTACGAGTCCTGGGTGATCAGACTAGAGAACGCATCTACCAGGTTGACCTTGGTATCGATGAAAATGCCTTTGATTTGTGTTTTACGGATATAGTCTTCCGGCAACTGATCGATGTCGAGGTCGTGCTTGGGGGTGTAGATGGTCATGACACGGACTTCATGTCCGGCCTCGAGCAATCCTTGCGTAACATTATTCATGGCAATGCACCCTCCGTCTCTGGCAGGCAGAGGAGGTTTATGACACAGCTGAAGAATTTTAAGCTTTTGCGACATCCGATTTCACAAAGCGAGCTTTGAGCTTTTTAATCAGTTTACCGTAAAACTCCTTGTCCATAATCGAGGAGTCATTCATGGCTTTCCAAGTGAGGAATACCCCCACCGGAAAAAGTACAAAAGTACTCAACCACATTCCCAACCACACGTCGATGGTTCCAATTTTTGCCATTTTCTCCCCAATCACCATAATGACGTAGTACACAATGAACAGGATAAACGCCACCAGTGCCGGCATGGCAATACCTCCTTTCCGAATGATAGCACCTAGTGGCGCACCTATAAAGAAGAGCACCAGACTGGCGACAGCGAAGAAGAACTTACGATGCCATTCAATGAGGTGGCGCCTTTTGAAGTTGTTCTTCGTTACGACTTCGTCGAGCGTACTTTTCAGAAAATCCTGGTGTTGACGCGCTAATTTCTGAGCTACATCGAATATTCGGGATTGCTGTGTGTTGGCAAATCCAAGCAGAAACGGGGCAGAAGACTCGGCTTCGAGTTTTATAGGCACTGAATCACGCAGGAGGGCAATGTTTTTAAGCACGTAGCGCTGCGCCTCG
The DNA here is from genome assembly GCA_020437755.1 of Flavobacteriales bacterium. Classification (GTDB taxonomy): domain Bacteria; phylum Bacteroidota; class Bacteroidia; order Flavobacteriales_D; family Sanyastnellaceae; genus JADFAK01. Next base: position 2,509 of record JAGQVX010000080.1, on the reverse strand, counting down.
TCCTGGCGATTGATGATTTTTTGATCAATGGTATCCACCGTGGCGTCGAGCTGATTGATGGTCATCATTTCGTAGGCGTGGGCAAACAATTCCTCATCGGCCTTCTGGAATTCCAAGGAGCTGAGGTCAATACGAAGGATTTGCTCGCTAAACGAATTGGAAATACTTGGAAAGATGCGCTCGGAGGCTTTGACAGTTTCTTTTTGTTCGTCGTAGGAATATCCATTGTATAAGGTAAGCATAAGGTAGCGCTCATCGTCTGTTTGCTTCATGCTACCTTTTTCCGCACGTATCACGGTTTTATTCCCACGCTGCGTGCGGTGGTCATAGATCAGCACATCAGTGAGTTCGCCGGTTTCCTCGTTTTTGTTTCCTACCCGAATGGCAATGTCGTCAATGCCCGTATAAAATTGATGTTCGATGAGATTGAGAGCAGGTCGCTGCTTGGTGATGCTGTAAAGCAAAGTGCGGAACTTCAGATTGGCGATGGGCCACACATTGTTTGCAAAGAAAAATGCCCCTATCGACATCAGCGAAACCACCACAATGAGCGGCCGGAGGATGCGCAGCAGACTAATACCGGCCGACTTTAGACTAGCCAATTCATAATGCTCCGCCAAATTCCCCATCGTCATGACCGAGGCCATAAGAATGGCCATGGGCAGCGCCATGGAAACGAGTCGGGCCGAAAAGTAGGCGAGGAGTTGCATGATGACCCAAAACTCAATGCCCTTGCCCATCATATCATCGAGGTACAGCCATACAAACTGCAACTCGAAAATAAAGATCGAGACTAAAAATGAGACGATAAAGGGTCCCAGAAATGAGCGGATAAGGAGAATGGAGATTTTGTTCACTTCGCTGATTCTAACGGCAAAGATAACGGAGTTGTGCAGATTGAAGTATGCATGCGGGGGTGGATTGTGCGGGGGGCAATGTTGAAAGGTAAAACCCCATTTGCCGAATGGCATATCCAAGATACAACCCACTCACACTGAGTCAAAAAAATGTAACCTTTCCAAAATGAGGTCGTTGAAAATTCATGAACACCCGGTGTAGGAGGTTTCCGAAAACAAGACCTTGTTATATGCTATGTGTTCAAAAATTGAGAGTTTTAGGTAAGTAGAAGAAGGACGAAACTGTAATTTAGTCAAACTATCTCTTGACATCATGAAGAAACTGGTAACGGTTTTCGTGATGCTCTTGTGGGGCGTTGGGTTGGTAGCCCAGGTGTCTCCGGACCATCAGGACCTCCTTAAAGAGGCCAACGAAGCATTTGAAAACAAAGAGTATGCACAAGCTTATCCGCTGTTCTCGCAGTTGGTGAGTTTGTACCCCAAAGACGCCGATTTGAATTTTAAATTCGGAACGTGTTGCATATTCGGTTCAAACGACAATCAAAAAGCCATCAAGCACCTCACATTTGCCCTGAATAAAGGCGCTAATGCTGAGGCGTATTACTTTCTGGGACTGGCCTACCATCTGAATTACGAATTCAATGAGGCTATCAAGGCTTACGAAGATTTCAATCGGAAAGCGGATCCTAAAGTTAAAGAAGGCTATGACGCCATTCGGCAAATAGAAATGTGCAACTCCGGGAAAGGTCTGCTCGCAGGCATGGTTGACCTGGTTGTTCTCGACAAAAAAGAAACGGCAGAAGACGATTTTTATCGGTACTTCCAACTTGATGGAATTGGCGGTAAGCTGTTGGCTCTTCCTGACGAATTGCGATCCAAACTGGATGATAAGAAAGGTCATCGCGGCGTGATTCATTATCCGCAGGGATCCACGGTCATCTACTTCAGCAGCTACGGAAAGAAAGGCGATACGGGAAAAGATATCTATCGTGCCAGCATCATGCCCGATGGCACCTTTGCTCAGGTTGAGCAAGTGATTGGAGGGGTTAATACCCCATTTGATGAAGACTACCCTTACATGCATCCCAATGGCAAGACCTTGTACTTCGCTTCCAAGGGACACAACAGCATGGGGGGATACGATATTTTCCGTTGCGAACTGGATCCGGCCACAGGGATGTTCGGACCGGCCATTAACCTGGATTTTGCCATCAATACTCCCGATGACGATATCCTGTATGTGGCCGATTCATTGAATCAGTCGGCGTACTTTGCCTCGGGAAGAAGCAGCTCGTACGGACAATTGCACGTGTACAAAGTGATGGTGAAGGGAATTCCCCTGCACCTGATTTATCTCAAAGGACAATTTGTCAACGAGTACGACTCCTCATCGAAAAATGCTCACGTAACCGTGCGCGACGAACTTACCGGTAAACCCATAGCGGAATTCAACAGCAATGAGGTGACCGGCGACTACATTATTAATTTTCCAAAACCCGGACTGTATTCATTCGAAGTCGAAACGGATCATAGTCCGGTGATCCATCGTGGAATGGTTGATATTCCGGTGACCGATGAGTCGGTGGCTTACCGACAGGAATTGCGGTTGATCGACGATGGGGGACAAGAGAAACTCATTATTCAGAATTTCT
>JAGQVX010000007.1 GCA_020437755.1 Flavobacteriales bacterium | reverse complement strand
CAAGGCAGTGAGCTTGTTGATGGCCGCCGCCTGTCGGCGCAGAGAATCCTGCACGTGTTCCTTGAACTTCTCCGGATTCGAGGCCATGAGTTCGTTTGATTCTTCATAGCTCAGTCCGGCAGGATAGTAACCCCCCGCCCACGGATTGTGCAATGAGGTTTGATCCGAACCCAACTCCACCTTGATCTGTCGCTCTGCCAGGCGTTCCCATAAATCTACAATGTTACCCAGGTAGGCAATGGAATGCGCCTTTTTCGCGGCCTGCATTTCCACAGCGCGGTCAATACATGCATCGAGGTCTTCTATTACTTCATCTACCCAACCCTGTTCGTGACGTTTGTATGCCGCCGCCGGATTCACCTCAGCCGTAATACTCACCACTCCGGCGATATTTCCGGCCTTGGGTTGTGCACCACTCATGCCTCCGAGGCCTGCCGTAACAAACAGCTTCCCTTCCGACGATCCATTGGGATCGATAATGCGACAGGCATTAAGTACGGTAATGGTTGTGCCATGAACAATACCTTGCGGACCGATATACATGTACGAACCGGCGGTCATCTGTCCGTACTGAGTGACTCCCAAAGCATTGAATTTCTCCCAGTCATCCTGCTTGGAATAGTTGGGGATCATCATACCGTTGGTCACAACCACGCGTGGAGCGTCTTTGTGCGAAGGAAACAATCCCAGCGGATGTCCGCTGTACATGACCAGGGTTTGTTCTTCGGTCATTTCACTGAGGTACTTCATAACCAGGAGATACTGTGCCCAGTTTTGAAAAACGGCCCCATTTCCGCCGTAGGTAATCAGTTCATGCGGATGCTGTGCTACGGCGTAGTCCAGGTTGTTCTGAATCATCACCATTATGGCAGCAGCTTGCTGACACTTCGCCGGATACCAATCAATGGGGCGGGCGTACATGCGGTAGGTTGGACGAAAACGGTACATATAAATGCGACCGTACTCTTTCAGTTCTTGTGCAAATTCAGGTGCCAGTGCGGCATGCAGGTGTTTTGGAAAATACCGCAATGCGTTGCGCAATGCCAACTGCTTTTCTGCTTTGGAGAGGATGTCCTTGCGTTTGGGCGCGTGACTTACCGATGTATCATAGGGGCGAGCCTCCGGAAGTGCTTCCGGAATGCCTGTACATGCGGTTTGTTGGAACTCTTCTTTGGATATTTCGAGTTGGTCAGAAACGACTGAATTCATGTTACTTCTGCTTAAAGGTACCTGTTTTCTTATCGAAACCGTACGGACAGTGCTTGCATCCGCTTTGGCAACAATAACCTCGCTTGAGGTGATACTGTTCGGTAAACACCATGAATCCTTCGTCGGAATAGTAAAAGTCTCCGGATTCGAGCTTGGGTTTTTCGTTGAACAAGGGCATCAGGCTGCGAAATTACTGGATAATTTGGTCAAAATGAACCCTGAATTTCCTCCTTTCGGCTTTGAACAAGGAAACGATCCAATGAACTGCGGGCAGCAGCTCTTTTACTGTAGCGCAATTCCCTTCCAAATCTGTTGTGAAGTAGAGGCCGTCTCCACGTGCACCATCACCAGGGTGTTGCCCGGAAGATCTATAGCGTGCTTGCCTGAGGCGTAGGATGCGCGTTGCAATAATTGTCCGTGGATGTTGTACAGCCAAATTTCTCCGGGTTCTGACAGATATACCCATGCCTGGGTCCCTTCAAAATACAACCGTGTAGCGTTCGCCCGGGCGTTGAGCACGGCATCGCCAATGTCTTCTCCCAGGGTCAGGGTGGATCCTGAGTATCCATCTCCACTCGATTCCTGATTGGCGTTGGCAGCCAGCGAAGAACCATAGAAGGTTACCGGTCCGCTGCCGGTTTCGGGAGCTACCCATTCTGCCAGAAAAACACCGGTGAAACTGGTGTTACTGTGTTCCACAATATGCCTCCCATCCACATTCTCCAGTTGGGTTTTACTTCCCGGATTTTGAAACTGGCCGGCATTGCTGTCATCGGAATCGATCAGGGCCGTGGCCTGAAATCCATATCCCAGAGCACCCGGTGCCGAAACGGTAAACTTCAATTGATAGGTAGTGCCCGGAATATAGTCGGCAATGGCGAGATCGGTATTCATATCGATGACCTCAATGGTAAATACAGGGTCGAATTCACCATCGTCGTGGCACAACGTATTGCTGCAGGGGGCATCACTTCCGGGAGCTCCTGTGCGGTCGCGGTCTTGCTCTTCTGCCACGCCATTGTGGTGTGCCATTAAAGCAGGTATTATCACAGCCGGAAGGCTCCATCGTATCCATCGGGTCCATTGCATAAAGTGAGGTTTGTATCCGTCCGTTTTGGTTCGGTCGGGTTGTTTAGCTTACATTTTTATCCATCGTTTCCCTCCCGTGCCGTAGTGTATGAAGTATAAGCCATTCGGCAAATGGGATAGGTCCAGGTGAACAGGTTCTCCATTTGGCGAATGCCTGAACACTTCACTACCGGAAGCGCTAAAGATCCTGATTTCACCGGGAGTTCCAATCCCCGATAGCGTGAGTTCACCGCTTGATGGATTGGGAAAAATAGACTGATCGACCTCTTGAATCCCGGGTGTGCCGGTGGGGGTACAATCCAGACTAAATTCCTGAAAAAAGGCCCACATGAGCGCGTTAGCATCCATGAGTTCGGAAGGGTCGTCGCCAATAATGGTACCTTCACCTCCGGGCCACGAATGCCCACCGTCGGTGCAGATATAGTAGTCCATCCGATAGCCGCAATCACAGGAATCCCAAATGACGTGCGTATAATCGAATCCGTCGTAAATGGTATCCGCGATGTGCTCGCAATGAGCAATTTCGCTAAACACGTTCATCACCGAGTCCATGGGCGGATTGTAATGATCGGAGGCCCCATCGCCCACACCGCCCTGGTAGGGAATATTGGAATCGAGGTAGGAATGAAAATGCACCACAGGCACGGGATTATCGGGATTGCACGGATGCACCATAAGCGATCCCTCAACAGGAGCAATGGCCGCAATGCGATGGCTCAGCTCACAGGCCAGTCGGTAACTCATCATAGCGCCGTTGCTGATCCCCGTGGCATATACCCGGTTCAGATCAACCGCATAGAGGGCTGCAACACTATCGATGAGCACGTCAATAAATCCCACATCATCAATGCCTTGCTGAAAGGGGTAGGCACAGCATGTTCCTGCATTCCAATAGTGCAATGTAGGAGCAAGGAGGTACCCCAGTCCATCGGGATACAGCGCAATAAAGCCGTTCTCTTCGGCAGATTCGCTCATGAGCGATTGATCAGGGAATTGCAGGGCGCTCCCAAATCCGCCGTGGAGCCCAATAACCATGGGCAGTGCCGTCTCACCATCGTATTGCGAGGGCAGATACACATGATAGTACCGGTAGCGGTCAACAACCCAAATACTATCGAGTTGAGCCTTGGCGGCCGCCACCGACAAAATCCCCAGGAGGACAAGTAGTATTCTCATGTTTGAAGTTTCCATTTGAGTTGGCATTGCTCATTTAGTGAGCAAATCACCGGACTTTTTACCGAAAACCACGGTTCAAGGCGAATTTATACGATTCGAACGTGGAATGGGAATGGTGCGGTTGAACATCTTAACATTCTTGGAGGTACAAGTGGGGGGCAAGTGGTCGGCATCCACTTGATTATACCCCCATCCCCCTATCTTTGCACAATGAGCACACTTAAAACGCTATGGATCGCCGGTATTGCGCTGGTATGGGGTATGAGTTTGCATGCGCAAACAACGGTGAGTTACAGTCCGACGGGTGAAGACTTCCCAAATCCTGAGCGGGGGTTTTATACGCAGATCACGGGCTACACCCAAAATACGCAGGGATGGGCGGCTTATCAACCCATTGATCCGAATTACCTGGCGGTGCTTGCAGCGGAAAACCAAACCCTGGCGCTGCGCCTGTACTACATGCCCGAATTTGTGGACGGTCCGCTGAGTCAGCAATTCCTCGATTTGGTGCAGGAGGACATGGACATTCTGCGAACCAATGGCTTCAAGGGCATTGTGCGGTTTGCGTATTCTGTTGAGTCGTTTGATGTGAACAATGTCGATACCGTGGATGCTCCGGTTGACGTGGTGTTGCAGCATATTGATCAGTTAGCTCCTGTCCTCCAGCAAAACACCGACGTGATTGCCGCGCTGCAAGCCGGATTCATCGGTGCCTATGGCGAATGGGCGACCATCAACAATGTGGTGCCCGACTTTATGGATGCCAACGGTATTCGCAACCTCACCAACCGAAAACGTGTTCTCGATGCATTGCTGGCAGCCCTGCCGGAGCGCCGTATTGTCCAGGTGCGCACGCCGTATTATAAATACGCCTTCTACTACTGGGATCAGTGGGATGACCAACAGGAAATTATTGCCGATCCCTGGCAGATTTGTCCCCTCACCGAACCGTCTCCCCTGAATGAAACAGGCGCCTATTCGGGGACAGATATGTACCGCGTAGGGCAGCACAACGATTGCTTCCTGGCCAGTTCTACCGATTTCGGTACCTACTGCGATAGCACCATCGCCGAGGGTGCATGGCTTGTGAATGAAACGCGTTATATGCCCATGGGAGGCGAAACATGCTTTCCCAATTCCCCCCGTTCCGACTGTGCTTCGGAAGGTGGTGCGGCCGATACCGAGTTGATGGCCTATCACTGGTCGTACCTCAACAGCGGCTACCACCCCGACGTGTTGTCGTCGTGGGAAACCGATGGGTGCATGGATGAAATTGCTCAAAAATTGGGATACCGCATCGAACTGTTGGAAGGTACCTACGATCAGTCTGTTGCTGCGGGGTGTGCCCTCGAGGGGGAGCTTGTACTGCGCAATGTGGGATACGCTGCACCATTCAATCCGCGTGGATTGGAGCTCTTACTGGTGAACGCGACGACCGGAGCTACCTTCATGGCGCCGTTGGATGTCGACCCCCGTTTTTGGTTTCCCGAAAGTGAGGTGGGGCTGATTACCATCCCATTTTCGGTAGGTATACCAGCCGATTTTGAGGTTGCCGATTACGACCTGTTCCTCCACCTTCCCGATCCCGAACCTTTGCTGTACGGTCGTCCGGAATACAGCATTCGATTGGCGAACGACGGGGTGTGGGACGCCGAAACCGGGTTCAATAGTCTGATGCACAGCGTAAGCGTCACTTCCGATCTGTGTGCAGCTCCTGTTGATCCGGATGTTATTGCATTTGGCTGCAATGCAGGAACGGCGGAAGTATCGGACAGTAATCCGTGTTGTGGAGATCCAGTTGTACTTCAGGCCCAAAACACCTCATACTTTGGAGAGCACACCATTGCGTGGGTGGTTTCGGGGATGCCTGTTACGCAGGAAAGTGAACTTGTGGCGGGAACCATACTACCGCAATCGGGCGTCGTGGTGGAGTTGAGCACAAGTTGCGACAATCAGGGTACGTATTTCGCCACGCCTTATCTGGCAGTCAACGATCATACGTACAACTTTGTATTTGAGGACACCTTGCAGTTTTACTGGGCTTCCTCCATGACCATTTCTCTCGACCTAACCAATGCCGGTATTCCCTACGATGTGGCGTATGGTAACCTGATCGAGCTGGAGGTGGTGAACCTGAGTCCGTATTTCGACCAGAACGGCGGAACGTCCAATTTTGTGGCTGACCCCGGAATTGGAATAACTCAATCGGAGTTCAACGTACCTACATTGCCACCGGGTGAAGTGACCTACAGTTGCTCGTGGATCCACAATCCCAATACGACCTACGATTTTACAGTGCAGGACGCTACTGCGGGTATTGGCGGACAATTCATTGTGCGGTTGAGTGTATTTGTTCCCTTTCCAACCATTGACGACAACTGCTCCTCTTTTGGAGCCTGGGTGTCGTGGGTGGTAGGAAACAATTGTTGTCCGGGCGATTTCAACGGAGATGGCTTCGTAAACGTGTCGGATCTTCTGCTCTTCCTGGGCGACTTCAATTGCCAATCGGCTTGTATCGCTGATATGGATGCCACAGGTGATGTTACCACCACTGACCTGCTTTTGTTCCTGGGTCTGATTGGTGCGGTGTGCGAGTAGGGTGATTGAACAACATTTGGCGAATGCCTGAAAAAGAAAAATCCCGCCAGAGACGGGATTTCCATGAAAAGTACAAGAGTTTATCTTGTGAACTTAGTACTTCAAATTCAATACACGTGAGATCTGATGGTTGTTGTCGGTGATCACCACATGATACGTTCCGGCTGCCAGATGACTCAACTCGAGTACGGCTTGCGGCTGCGGCTGAACACGTGAAGTATACACTACGCGACCGGTGAGATCTACCACGCGCAGCTGCGCTTTGCTGCCGGGAATTTCAGTGAATTGCAACGTAACAGTACCCGAACTTGGGTTGGGGAATAAGTTGAATGAAAGGACGTCGTGCTCGTTCACAGACTGGCCGTTTTGCATGCCAAAAATCTTCTCTTCCTCACCACCAAACGCACCACCGCTGGCCATTGTTACGCCATTGCCATCGGTGATGACATAGCTTCCGGTGCCGTAATCGCAGCAAATTCCATCACCCCAATCGTCGACAATGAAAAACTCGTAGCATCCCTGCGAGTAGAAATCGATGGTTTCATTGATGGTGGTATTGTTGGCATATGCCCCCGGATCGGTATCGGCAGCAGCTTGTAAGCCACCACCATTGGGGCCAACCGCCGTGTTTCCACCTGAAGCCAGGACAGTACCATTGGGTTCGCGAATTTCCCAGTAAGTTTCATAACCGTAATCGTCGGTGATCAGCTCCAGGTTGATAACCGTTTCGCCCAATGAGAACATGAAGTTCCCGCTGCTGCTGTTGTTGAAGTTGTTTTCATCCGACTGTCCATTGGGGTTGGACACCTCGATTTCAACGGTATTGTTGCCGGTTTGCGGCGTAAAAGAAGGCAACGTCACCACTTCGGTTAAGCCCGAAGCGAGGTTTCCTGTCCAATCCATGTTTGCCGGACTGTTGCCATTGTAGCTGTACGAAATAGAACACGAGGTAAGTGCCTCTGTACCGTTGTTCTTCAAGGTAAATTCGGGTGTTACACTTTCTGAAGAACAAAGCGATTCAGGAAGGTTGCTCACGTTTTGTGCTGCCGCATCATAGCTGTACAGCACAGCACCTTCGGGCCAGCCGTCAAGTGTAGTCACTCCGGTATTGCCCGGATCCAGCCAATCGCGCAGACGGGTAGATGCGCTGGCACCATCCCACGACACCCCAAAGCGACCATACCAGTCGGCTTCTCCATTGTTTTGAGATCCTGAACAAGCGGCATATCCACCGTAAAGCTGACCAATAATGCGATGGTTTTGGTCAAAGAGAGGTGAGCCCGATGATCCTCCTTCGGTAACCCCTTCTTCCCATTCATCGATAAACCATACCTGTGCTCCAAATTGAGACGTATGGTATGGGGAATCGTTCTCATGGCAAATCTTTTTCAAATCTCCCGATGGGTGGTGAATTCCGGTTGCCGCTGTCACTGTTTCCGCGTCTGAATTGTCCCATCCGCAATACTGTACGTTCCAGTCGGCCGGTGGTGTTGAACTCAATTCGAGCAGACCAAAGTCACTGCCTCCGTTGCTTGCTTTTAGGGTTGATCCCGAGATGCTCATGTCGGTTGGTCCGGTATTTCCCGAGCAGGTTTCGGCTTCGTGGTGGAAGTAGAATACCCAGTTGGTTTCTCCTCCCAGACAGTGGTTGGCGGTGAGGAAGTAGGGCGTACCGTCCATGGCAGTATTGTTGACTAAAGAGCCCGAGCAAATGGCAAATCCGCCGGATGCTATGAGGGCTACGCCTTTCTTTTCTACTTGCCAATCGACCCCTTCCGGACAGTTGATGCCAATATTGCAAGCGCCGCTGTTTCCGAATGGTCCGCGGTTGGACTCGGTGTTGGACAGTTCAAAATTGGACTTCATACCGCGGTAGCAGTGCACAATTTGATCTATTTGTAGTGACCAGTTGGCAGGTGCGCCATTCGGCAAATGGAGTTCCACGACGATTTCATCGGCATAACAGTTTCCGATGGCCAGGCTCCCCCATTTCTTGTTATTCTCACGGGTGAACGATCCGAGGAAGTGCGTTTTATCCGTGTCGTACACAAATACGCTGGCACCTTCCGGCATGCGAAACTGACCGAATCGCAGGTTAATGGCTACGGCATCGGGAGCAGAAATAGCCACACGCCACAAGCGTGAACCATCTTCCAGGGTTTCCCAGGTACCACTGTTTTCGGTGGTGAGGTTAACGTCGTACTCAACCCCAAAGCGGTATGCAAATTCTTTGTATTGGTCGCGCTCAGCATCTTCAGCCTGGATTTCCTCCATATCGAGATGAGGCATTTTCACCATCGTTGAGACATCAAACGATTCGGAAACATTCCAATTGTGCGGTTGTCCGCCGTGGCCAATTTGAGCCACCAATGTTCCTACCCCACAAAGGGCCAGGAAAAGTGTAAAGATCTTTTTCATGGTTATACAGGTTTCTTCCATCTTCATGAATAGATGGAATGCCGAATTTAACGGAAATTACCCCGTGGTAGCAATGGGTACGAAGTACATTTTAAATGATTGTTGTTAGTCTAGGCGAGCTCTTCTGCCACTCCCAACCTGTTTTCCACACTCCATTGCGCGGAAAGTCATGTGGCGATCAAGGGAATACAGACTTGCTTTCTTAGATTTACCTAAATTTTTTCAACCATGAACCGAATCTTTACCGCTATAGCTCTTTGCCTTACCTGGGGTGCATCCGCTCAGATTACCATCACCGAAAACGACTTACCCAGCGCCGGTACGTCTTATCCTGTTGCGCAGGGCAATTTGATTAACGATTTTGACTTCTCCCTCACCGGAGCAGGATACACGTGGGATTACAGCGAGTTGGAAATCCAGAGTACCGATACTACTAATATGGTGAGCGTGAGCAATGCCCCATTCATGTATCAGTTCTTGTTCAACAGTCCATTTGACCCCGATCATCAGGCTGATTTTGGTTCAACTGCCGATGATGTCGATTTGGGAGGAATGCTGACGCTGGAAGATATGTTTGTCTTTTTCAAGAAAACCTCAACGGCCTACAGTCAGGTAGGAACCGGAACCACCGTCAACGGCATTCCGCTGCCTGCGGTGAATGAGCCGGTGGATGTGATCTTCAATTTGCCCATGAACTACAACAACGTAGACAGCTCATACTCGGAGTGGATGATTTCTGTCCCCAACACAGCTACGTACAAACTGAAGCAATGGCGCACTGCCACTGCCGATGGATGGGGAACCCTCATCACGCCCCAAGGGACGTTTGAGGCCCTGCGCATTCGTATGGATCTGGAAGCGTTGGATTCTATAGCTATTGACTTACTGGGGCTCGATTTTGAGACTCCACGTTCATGGACGGAGTACCACTGGTATGGGGTAGATGGTGGAATTCCACTGTTGCAAGTCAATGAAAACCTCGGTTTCACATCGAGCATAACCTTTCAGTACGTGGACGACACCAAGCCTACGGATGTGGCTAGTTGGTATGCCAATGACCTCGTGATTTATCCCAATCCGGCACGGGAGACCATGTGGGTGGATATGCCCGCACACATGAAAGAGCAGGTTACGGATGTGCGTATCATCGACAATCAAGGTCGTGAGGTCAAGGCATTCACGGCTTCGGCATTGAATCGAGGATTTGATGTGTCCGAACTTTCATCAGGAAGATATACCCTCTTGTTCCTGAACAATGACCAGGTGCTTTCCGATCACGGAATTGTGGTGGAATAGACCTCGAAACACGCTTTTTTATGACTGTTGAAGAAACAATGGCTGAGCTCCAATCTTTGGGGGATGCTCAGACCAAAAAGACCCTTATGCGCCACGGCGCGCAAGAACCTTTGTACGGTGTCAAGGTGGCCGATTTGAAGAAAGTCTTGAAAAAGACCAAAAAGAATCATGCACTTGCCCTGGAACTTTATAAAACCGGCAACTCCGACGCTATGTATCTCGCCGGACTCATGGCCGACGAAAAGCAGGTGACCCGGGAACAGTTGCAGGCATGGGTGGAGGGAGCCTATTGGTATTATCTCAGTGAATTTACGGTTCCCTGGATAGCGGCCGACAGTGCGCATGGGTATGCGCTGGGATTGGAGTGGATCGAATCTGATAAGCCCCTTATTGCTGCTGCCGGTTGGGCCACGTTGGCCAGTTTTGCGGGCGTCCATGCCGATGAGACCTTAGATATTGAAGGCTATCGCGCCTTGCTGGATCGTGTGGAGAAGGAAATTCACCAGGCCCCCAATCGCGTGAAATACACCATGAACGGTTTTGTTATTTCCGTTGCGTCGTATGTTTCGGAATTGACGGCATACGCCAAACGCACAGCCAACCAGATTGGACCCGTAGAGGTTTTCATGGGCGACACTGCCTGCAAAACCCCACTCGCCAGCGAGTACATTGAAAAAGTATCCGCGCGTGGATCCATAGGCAAGAAGCGGAAGACGGCGCGGTGTTGATGGGGATGCTCTTCCAGTTTATTGCAGATGCCTCACAACTCGTGGTGTATATTAAAAAAGAGAATCTTGATACTTAGGGATAAAGACAAGGAACGATTGGTAGCCATATTTAAATCGGTTGGTTTGCCCCTGGAAGTTTGGGCCTATGGAAGCCGGGTAAGTGGAACTGCTCACAGTGGTAGCGACTTGGATTTGGTAGTATTTAACAAGAACCAAGACAGTTTGCCTCCCGGTATCCTTCAAGAGTTGAGATATAAAATTAGGGAAAGCAATATTCCAATTTTGGTCCAGCTTTTTGATTGGGCGCAATTGCCGCAGAGTTTTCATCGCAATATTGAAGCACAGCATGAGGTACTTTTCAGCAGTCTATCGTCTATTGCCGAAGAGCCGGAGAATGGGTATTCTAATAAAGGTGAAAACAGACAAAGTGATTCAGAGGACTAATGGAAATTAGTGCGAGAAGCGGAGCGCAGTTGGCGTTTTAAAATTGGCTTTATCCGGCAGTGCAATTGGAATTCTCAGAACCTATGGCAATATAAATTTCTGCTTGTACCGTTCATTAAATATCGGTGATCGCAGAGCGGCGAATTTGTAGTCTTGAATCACGAACCCCGAAAAATTTCCACAAAAAAAACAGAATGAAATACATCGCTTTCGCTTTGTCTCTCATTCTGCTTCGTACCCGAGGCCGGAGTCGAACCGGCACTCCATTGGAACACGAGTTTGAGTCGTGCGCGTCTACCAATTCCGCCACTCGGGCATAGTGGTGTGGACTATTGTCCACGTAGACCAGGAGTCTGCCGCGCAATTGGGGCAGACGGGGGCGCGAAAATAATCATAAGTTCTGAATCCGCAAAGAGCAAGGGCTATTTAGTGGCTTGCTTCTTCTTCTACGATCTCAATGGTCTTCACAATTACCTCTTCTGATCCTTCTCCGTCGGTGGTCACCTCAACGTTGACTTCCACTTTTCCATCGCCGCTTTTGGTCATGTGAATCACCGCGTCGCCGGCAATAACGGTAGTATCACCTTCGAAATCGGCAACTTCAAGTGTTTCAATAATGCTTTGAACATCGAGGTCACCGCCTTCTCCATGCATTTGGTGAATGCGGATTTCCTTGTGGCACTCTGCGGCTTCCGGACTTCCGGGGGCACAGCATTCCGCATGAGGGTTATGATGTCCGTGGTCGGGCGCGCAGCAATCTGTGCAGGTAATGCGTCCTAGAATAAAGCCCAAAACGCCAAAAATGACGCTGAACATGAGTATGGCAAACCAATTTTCTTTCATCGGGGTATGTATTGATGTTACGAATGTAAGAATTTGGTCGTCAATAAGGCATTCGCCAAATGGGTTGATTCCTCATTTGGCGAATGCCACCACATGCTAACACGTAGTTCCAAACACTCCCAGGAACAGCAACAAATCGCCGGTATTGACCTCACCATCGTTGTTGAGATCATGAGGACAGCTTCCCGTGCAGCCAAATCCCCCCAGCATTTGCAGCAAATCGGAGGTATCCACTACGTTGTCACCATTGAAATCACCGGTACATCCCACAGCCGTAGAGCCGTCCATGGGATTATCGGCATTGGTAGAAGCCAGCGTGAACGCCGGCCAGTTGTTGGTAGTAGAGGAGGACGTCAAAAAGAATCCATCGTCGGCCGACTGGCCCATGGTGTCCCATGTGCTCGTACCCGAATGAAAATTGGCAACCACTAGCGATGCAGCATTGTCAACAGGTCCGCACCGGTCGGTGTCATAGGAGAGTAAGACCCTGGCCGAGACTCCACCTGCGGGGGCATCAATGGTCCAGTACTCGCACGACGATATATGATCAATTCCCGTTCCCGGGGTATCACCATACGCTCCCACCGGATCCTCATCATAGTAGGTAACCAGGAAAGGCAGGTAAGTGGAGACATTGGATATTCCTGCCGGAGCAAACTTGCCGTTTAAACCAATGGGAACTGTTCCACCGCTGTACCCCTCGATATAGGCACTACCCTGAATGTAACTGTTCTCATTACCACCCGACCAGCCGTCGAATACCTTGAACATGACCTGAAACTGCGAGGGATCGGCTGATGTGAGCAAGCCATTGACAAGATGCAACTGCTCAAAATTGTCTTCGATGGCAAAGTCGCTCTGCAATACCACATTTCCCATGGGTTTGTTGATCTCTACGATACCTTCATAGCGATCGGCTGCGCCGGTGAGGTCAAAGGATTGGTCGGTCATTCCCATGAACGCCAGTTTGCTCGACCCGCCGTTCCACGATGGTGATACCACAACATCGCCCAGAGCGTTAATGGACCCTTCATGGCAGTAGCCTAGCGTGAAGAAGGTAGTATCTTCAACAGAAATTTCTCCCGGATTGGTAATGGTGAGGGTGTATCCTGCCGGTTTGGCGACTTGAAACTGATAGAATACCGGGGTGAAGTCGGCCTGCATGGTGCCGTAGCTGTAATTGATGAACTGCACTCTGCCGTTGTTGTGTTCGTAATTACCGCTGAGGAATTGCACATTGTGATTCAGCGTCATCAGGGCATAAGGTCCTCGCCAGGTCCCTCCGTCTACGCGTATGGTTCCCGTACCCATATTGACCTGGTCACCATAGTTCTGGTACCCCAGTAATCCTGATACAATGCTGAGCAGTTCGTCATTCTGACCAAAATTCAGATTTCCTGAGGTGGTTTCTATGAGTACTTCATCGCTTGCATTGGCTTTGTTGATGATGATAGAATAGAACGTGGGCGAGGTGTTGGAGTGAATGAAATGAGTGGTTCCGGCGCCCATTATTTCCAAGGGAGCAGAACCTCGCTGATGCGATCCTCCCAACACCACTGTGTCTTCTACGAGGAGGAATGCATCAGCACCATTCAGGTAGCCATAATGGCTGGTAAATTTGTTAAGTATGTGCAAGGAATCTCCGGTGCTTACCGACAAAGAATAGCCCGAAGGTTTCAATATTTCCATGTCGTGGTACACCATTTCATGAGTTACATTAACACCGGAATAGGTGTAATTGTCCCAAATCCATGAACCTCCGTTGTGGAGGAATTCACCACCGGTTTCGTTAAAATTCCCCTGGCAATACGTGTCCCCTGAAAAGGCTTCAAAGGTTCCCTCCGGTTCTACAATGGTATTTATCCAATTCCAGTCAACATAACTGCCCTGGTTTTGAAAGGCGGCCGTTCCCCGTCGCACTGTGCATGTTTCAATGCCGGTATGACCAATAACCAGCTGACTATTGTCGGTCTCGAAATACACCCGATCTCCCGGATTGGATTTATTGATAAGCACGTCGGCAAATAGTTGATCACTTCCGTTGTAAATGCAGTTTCCGGTTGCTGATCCGGCAAACTCGAGGTGGATGCTACCCCGCTGGTGTGTGGAGGCGAAGGACGCAGTGTCCAGGGCCATCAATCGGGAGTTGGTGCCGTTCAGGTATCCATAGTTCGAATGATAGCGGTTGTCGATAATCAAGGTATCTCCGTCGGCCACGGTCACGCTGTAGCCGCTGGGCTTTTGCATAACCAGATTGTAAAAATGAATGGATTGATCAATATCGAATGTGGCGTAATTGTACGCGTCGCATATAAAGCGTGAATTGTTGTGCTGGAATGTCCCCCCATTTACCAACAAATCATGGGAAAAGTAGGTGTCGCCGGGCCAGGCAAGCAAGGTTCCACCGGAGTTGACATCAAGCTGCTTTATATTCCAATCAATATGGGTTCCGCATTCGCCAAATGCGAGGTGTCCGGTATTCACATACACGTGATCTGAAGCGCCATCGCCTGTTGCCAGATGCGTATTGTCGGTTTGAAAGAAGACCGTATCGAGGGGGCTGTCTTTATTGATTTCAACGTGGTTGAACAGGTGCGTTGCCTGATTGAGGATGTAGCGATTCGTTTCACCGCCCACAAAGCGCACCCTGATGCTACCTTCATCTGCACCCGGATGCATGATCATGTCTTTTTGAATGGAGAGCCACGAGTTGGCACCGTGCAGGAATCCATCGTAACAGTCCATTTGATTCAGAACCTGAATTTCATCACCATCGGCCACGGTTACCGAGTATCCGCTAAACTTATTGATGCCCAAATTCCACCAATCCTGTGTTCCATCTACGTTAATAGTGGAGTAAGAGTACGCGGTAAATATGCAGGTACCAAAGTTGTGGTTGAAGGTTCCTCCATTGTTCCACCAGTCATAGTTGATATACATAGTTCCCGATGTTGCTGCCAGCAATCCTGTGGGGTCTATTTTGGTCATGGCCTGATTGAAGGTAATGTTGGGATGATCAACGATGAATCTTCCATGCTCAATATGCAAGCTGTCGGGTGTTGCCATGAGGGTGAAGGGGTTCAGACTTGAGGTTACAATTACAGAGTCCTGTAGATTGGATTTGTTCACAATCACATTTCCCCAATTAAAGGAGTTCTTGTCGATAGTGACGTGGTTGGTAGCAGAACTTTGGAATCGCAAGTGAGCCGATCCATTGTCGGTTCCCGGTCCGAAATAGGCATCTCCAAAAATGCGCAATTCACCGGGTCCGTTGACCGAACCATCATACACCGTGAAGTTATTGACTGCGGTAAGGTTGAGTCCATCTGGAATGCCTACTATATAGCCCCCAGGTTTATTGATGACCACATTGTTGAGGTACAAATTGCTCTCGAGATACGTGTAATTGTAGCCATCGAGTGAAAACGTACCGGCATCCGTAAACCATCCACCCAAGGGCCAGGGGTTGATTTCAATATTTCCCTGAACGTGTGTAGTGGCTGAAGAAGCCAGGAAGCCGCCACCGTGTACGTTGAGCGATCCGTTGATATAAAGGTCCTGCTCATTGGCATAAAACCCACCCGAATCCATCCAAAACCCTTGTGATCCCACAGTGAGTACCTGTCCCGGAAGAATCGACGCAATGGAGGTATAATTATCGTACTGTAGCCAGCCGCCAACGGAGACGGTGGTATGTACTATACAATCCATGTTACCCCAGTGATCGAGAATCACCTTATCGCCCGGACCGGGAACTCCTACGGGATCCCAGTTGAAGGCGTTGTTAAAATTGGTATTGATGGGGCGCCAGTATTTATCTACTGCAAGGGAGTCAATACTGAAAATCAGAAGGGTGGTTAGGAGTGCAAAAATAATTCGGTTCATGGCTGGGAGTATTTTGTTCTCCATGCCCCGCGAGCGCATGCGTGAAACCCGCGAATCGGGGAGATGAAGACTTTGGTATAGAATAAGACGAATAGCTGACTAGATTTTCCCGACGAAGTGAAATTTTCTTCAAATCCCGATTATTCAGTCTCAAATCAATACATTCAATGATTCCTCAGAAGAAAACACGAAGTACCTTTGTTCCATGTCAAGCATTAAGGTCAGTATATATGATGATAACCCTTCGCGCCTGGAGGCTCTGCGCATGCTTCTCGATGGCATGCCCGGTACAGAGTGCGTAGGTGTTTTCAGCGATGGCAGAAACGCCGCCCAAACGGTTGCCGATAAGCAACCCGACGTAATCCTGATGGATATTGACATGCCTTATGTAGATGGTATTGAGGCGGTGAAGAATATCAAGTCGCAACATCCGGAGGTTAAGATTATCATGCAAACGGTTTTTGAAGATGAGCGAAAGATTATCTCGGCCATTTGCGCAGGCGCCGATGGATACATTTTGAAGCAGGCCTCTCCCGTTCAATTGGTTGATGGGATTATGGAAGTGATGGATGGAGGCGCGCCCATGACACCCACCATTGCCAGTCGTGTACTCAAGATATTCAGCAAGACCAACATTGTCCCTCCTTCGGAGGAAAACGACCTGACCAAACGAGAAAAGGAAATCCTCAAGTTATTAGTCGAGGGATATAGTTATAAGATGATAGCCGACAAGTGTTTCATCAGCTATGCCACGGTGAATACACACGTGAGTCATATCTATTCGAAGTTGCAGGTGAATTCGGTTGCCGGGGCAGTTTCAAAGGCGCTAAAAGAGAATTTGGTCTAGTACCAAATCATAGAACATTGAAGGGGCAACACTATAATTTGCACTCTAATCGAATGGTGGTTCCTTCGCCTGGTTTACTGCGAATATTGATCATTCCCCCAATTTCATTTGCACGTTGTTGCATCCCTTTCAATCCGTTTCCACCAAGAGTATTTTCAAGGAACGTAGGGTTCTCCGCGTCAAATCCCACTCCGTCATCGTAGACTTCGGCAATGAGTTTTTTGCCTTTCAGAGAGATATCAATTTCTACCTTGTTTCCGCCTGAGTATTTTGCAGCATTGTTGATCGACTCCTTTAGAATGAGGTAAATATTTTTACGTTGTTCCGGCTGCAATTGAACTTGGGAAACATGATCAGAAACGTTGAACACGACGCGCATATTGGAAGCATCAGATATGTTGGCCGCATAGCTTCGCAGTCGGTTGAGCAGATCGGTGAAGCTTTCATTTTCCGTTTTGATACTCCATACAATATCGTTCATACTCTCCATCATGTGCTCTGCACTGGTTCCAATGGTGCGTACGATTGAAGTGGCTTTGTCGGGAATTTCGGACGACCATTGATTGAGTACGCCACTGTACAGCGAAATACTGCTCAACGTAGAGCCAATATCATCATGAAGGTCCTGCGCAATGCGATTTCGCATACGTTCATACCGAAGCATGTTTTGCAACCGGTAGTGATAAATAATGTACAGCAATCCGACTCCGAGTAAAATCCATAGGGCAATAGCATAGTACGTCCCCCACCAGGGAGCACGTACATGCAAAATCAACGTTGTTGGCTCTTCGTTCCAAACCCCGTCACTCCCCGCACCGAGCACTTCAAAGGTGTAGCTACCCGGACTTAAATCGGTGAATGTGGCTTCATTTCGGTTTCCTGCTTCAACCCATTGATCAGACAACCCCTTGAGGCGGTAGCGGTATTTATTGGCGAGTGGACTGGTAAGATCCAGACAAACAAACTGAATCGAGATCATGTCATGATCATGATTAAATGTGAGTTCGGAGCTTTCAGCGATGGGCATATCCAGGTCCATGTCCAGACGGTTCAAGCGCTGCTTGTCCCGAAAATCAAGGGGTTCATTGAACAAGAGAATATCGGAGATCACGGTCTTACTGGGAATACCGCTCGAGTAAAAGTCTTCCGGATCGAAACTTATGATGCCTCCCATTCCACCGAAAATCAGACGGTTATCGTCACCCAGGGAGAATTCATAGCGATTGAATTCGTTGCTGGGTAGCCCATCATCACGGGTATAGGTAACAACAGATCTATCGGTGGGGTTAAACTGACAGAGGCCCTGGTTGGTGCCAAACCATAGATTGTTTCTACTGTCGGGAAGGATGGAATACACCACATCGTTGGGCAATCCGGTGGAGACGTCATAGCGTGCGCACGACAAATCATGCAAATTGAGGCGATTCAGTCCTCCGCCTTCTGTCCCTATCCATAGGTAGGTATCGGGTTGTGCGGGGTCAAAACAGATACTCAGACATTGATTGTTGGACAAACTGTGTGGGTTGTCGGGGTCATTTGCAATATGAAGCCACGACTGGCCGTCTTCCTCAAATTTCCACACACCTTCCATTGTGGCCATCCACAGGGCACCGGAGTCGTCAAACAACCAATCGGAAATGAAACGGTATTGGTACTTGCTGCCGTCTATGGGGAATTCATACGTGAGTACTTTCCTCTCGTCGTGCACATACTTGTACAAGTGCACTCTACCGTTTCTGGCTTTTTCACCGAACCATATATTCTGATCAGCATCAAGAAACAACGGGCTGCCCAATGCTTCTGACTCGGAGGTTCGATTTCTGAAGACGACTTCCATTTCGGGCGTTAGATCCGGATTGTATCGAATTATAGCCAGGGTATCCACATTATTAAGGGTAACGGATTTCCACAACGTTCCTTCCAGGTCCACTGTAAGTTGGTCCTTTTCGTTAATACTTTCCATCCCCGTTTGCGGATTGAAATTCTTATGTGCTATGAGGAAGGGCCGGTATTTCAAGAGCATGGGTTTATTGTGCCTGGCGCGTCCCATACCGTTCTCTACGCGATAGGTCCAGGTGCTTTCAATCAATCCGTCCTCAGGAGCGCATTCCAGCAGGAATTGCTCTCCCTTGCCGCTAATTTTTAGCAGCCCGTTGCCACCGGTTCCCAACCATAAGTTATGATTACGGTCTTCTGCCAAAATTCCGGTATGCATGCGCCGGGAGTCCAATTGCATTTTATTCCAGTTGACTTCCAACTCTGTTAGCGAGGTGTCGTTGAGGTCAATTCGAAGAAATGTGCCCTCTCTTTCCCACACCCACAGGCGGTTTTGGGAGTCATGGTACAACCCGTTGTACACGTCGTATTGTGGTGGTAGTGTGAAAATACATTTGAATTGCTTGGAGTTGTAGTCAAATTCATAGATTCTTTGGTGCTGGTCGGTTGTAAAAACACGGTCTCCGTGTGGACTAATGTGGAATTGAACTTCGTCGGAAAAATCAGGATCGGGGTTCTGAATCAGCTCGAATCGATGAGGGTTAGTGTTTTGACCGGGTTCGGCATAGAATAGGGTGTCTATGTTGGCATACCACATGCCACCAAATCGGTCAAACTGCAGAAAGCGAGAGCCGTCACCGCCACGATGCATTTCGGCGAATACCGGATAAACTGCGCGAATGGGACGAATCTCAATGGAATCAGGAATGTCTCCTTCGAGATCGGCCAACAAAAAAACTGAATAGTTGTGTTCATCTAAGGTCTGAACAAACAAATTACCCAGATGATCGAGGTAGAATTCTCCGACAAAGTTGCTCGTTATGGTGTTGGTTTGGCTAGTGTCGGCTTGAAAACGAACGAATTTATCTGTTGTAGGATTGTAAAGGTTGACCCCGGCGTTTTGGGTGCCCACCCAAATGCGGTTCTTGTGATCCACCACCAGGCCATTGGCGAAATTGTTTGAAATAGACTGATCATCGTCGGGAATATGGCGGTAAGCTTTGAACTGTCGACCATCATATTTGTTCAACCCCTCTTTGGTTGAAATCCACAGAAATCCGTCCTGATCTTCGACCACTCCATTCACCATTCCTTGAGAAAGGCCCTCATTGATTTCAATGAGTCGAATCTTGCTCTGCTTCACCTTGATTTCAGCATCGGGTGAATCCTGACCAAGGACACCAATTGGCGCAATCACCAGTAAAATCAGGCCAAAGACTCCTTGCTGAAACAATGAAAAATGGGTTGAGTGCATGCTAGAAAGGGTTCAACAAACCAAAAACAGGTTCTCAAAGATCATTATTTCTGACGATTGCCCAATGACCTGATTCCCATGAATTTTGGGATATCAAATTTTCAAAACGATTAATTATGAAAACTCTCTACTCACTTACTGTATTTTTCGTTGCACTGTGTGGTTCAGGATCTCTTCTGGCCCAAATCACGGATATCGTCAACAATCAGGTGAACTTCGAATTTCGGGTCAATGACAGCTACTACGGTGGAGGTTCAGATTTCGACGGACAAGCCGATCCAACCATTCGAACGGATTTGTGGGTTGGAGGTTGGTTTGGTGAACTGTGCACCACATGGGATTGTAGCCCTAATTGTTATTCTGATGCTGCTTCATGGGTATGGTATGCCGGAACAGGATATGCCTTTAATGCGGAGTTCGGAATCTGGATTGAAGCCTTTGAATCGGACAATAGCAACGAGTGTTCTTATACCAGCGGGGATGACCACTACTTTGTTGGAATGGCAACCCTGCGCGATAATCAGCAATATATTCCATTGGTTTATCCCAGTAGCGATTTTCGTCCTTGCCATTGGAATCCTTGGTTGGCGGCCAATGGGTCACCATGGTGTTTTCAGCAAGTGTCGGAGTGGGATCAGATTTGGGCACAAACCTGGAGATATACGCATGGAGATGCGGAAAATGATAAGCTGAACTTTGGAACTATAGCTTCGGGAGCAACCAAGAGTGACATCAATTCTACCAATACGGTGTCAGTGGGTAGTGGCGCGCCATTGCAATACACCAATTCGGGCGGACAAGCTTCGGCGGATGTATGGTATCAATTCACCATTGACCAAACGTCGCTTGTAACCATTAGCACTATCCATGGGGAAACTGATTTTGACACTTATTTGTCGTTGTTTGGCCCCAGCGGATTGATCACCGAAAACGACGATGCGGCAGGTACGTACCAATCCATGATCGCATCGACGCTATGTGCGGGAACCTATAGCATACGTGCGGAAGGGTACAACTCAAATCTTGGTGAGTTCAAAATCTCAGTCAACGTTCAGGGCAGCGCTGCCATAGCTGTTGCTGATTTGGGTATTGATCTTCCCTCATGCGGTGATGCCACAGATGGCTACGTAGGATGGTTTATGGATAATGGTGTTGGTCCTTACTCGTTCTACTGGCAGGGATCATCGATATCGAGTCCATCGGTATCAAATTTGGGTGTTGGAACCTATGTCATCGAGGTTTATGATGCCTGTGGCAGTTATACCTCACAAGAAGTTACCCTTACCAACGGCGACGTCACCCCACCTGTGGCCGACTGCATATTCAGTGTAGATATTGAAATTCCGGAGGGTGAATCGGTATTCCTCGACTTTGATGACCTGAATGACAGTAGCTCAGATAATTGCGGCATAACCGAGTACGTCATTAGTCCTTCACAACTTTGGTACACGGATGCAGGTGCCAATGACGTGCAGGTTCAATTGTACGACGAAGCAGGCAATACCAGTACCTGCACCACTACAGTGTATGTAACTGCGGTTGTGGGAGTGGAAGAATTGCAGGAAGCTGCGGGTTTCACGATCTACCCCAATCCTAACAATGGTCAGTTCACGGTTGATTTATCAGATCTGAACCTTACCGACAACTATGAAATGTTGATTTACAACTCATTGGGACAAATAGTATCCCGAATGGCCATTATTGAATCGATGGTACAACTGGAAGGCTTGAATCTTACGGATGGCATGTACACCATGGTGGTGCAATCTTCGAACGATCGCAGATCGGAACGGTTTACGGTCCGTCGCTAATTCAAAACTATGCAGGCTAATCAGGGCGTCCAAAAGGGCGCCCTTTTTTATGATTACGGCTTTAAAATCCGGGAAGGCAAAACAGGTTCGGCATTTGGCGAATGCCTGAATGGCTTAATAAGCGCGCTCGTTGTTTCCTTCGTAGTAATTGATAAACGCCTTGTTGACCACCTTATTCCCTCCGGGAGTGGGATAGTCGCCTGTGAAATACCAGTCCCCAAGGTGATCGGGGCAGGAATCGTGCAGTCCCTGAATGGATTGATAAATAATCTGCACTTTCGCCTGAGTTCCTTTGGGAGTGAGCAATTCCGAAATACGGGCTGAGATTTCATCGGCGGTAAAAGGCTCATACAGGTCCTTCACATAGTTTCTAACCTGCTCTTTGGGCATGTTTTGCTGATCCTTGCACTTCTTGTAGGTCACCTCCAGGAGGCTGTCCATTTTCCGCTCTTTGATCAGGGAAATCATGGCTTGAAAGGCAATGAAATCACCCAACTTCGCCATATCGATTCCGTAGCAATCGGGGTAGCGGATTTGAGGGGCGGAAGAAACAATGACAATTTGCTTAGGACCCAATCGGTCGAGTATGCGGATGATGCTCTTTTTCAGCGTTGTCCCCCGGACGATGGAATCATCGATCATGACCAGATTGTCTTTTCCGGCCACCACACTTCCGTAAGTGATGTCATACACGTGTGCCACAAGGTCATCACGGTCGGAATCCTGAGTGATGAAGGTGCGCAGCTTGGCGTCTTTAATGGCCACTTTTTGCACACGTGTGCGGATGTCCAGAATATCGCGGATTTTCTCCGGATCGGGGTTCGCGCCCAAATTGGCGATTTTGCGCGCCTTCACATCATTGAGGTAGTCTTCCACCTCCTTGATCATGCCGTAGTATGAAGTCTCAGCAGTGTTGGGGATGTACGAAAAAACGGTGTTCCGCAAATCGTATTCAACCGCCTTCAACACTTGAGGAACCACTTTTCGTCCCAGGTTTTTACGCTCCAGGTAGATATCGGCGTCATTGCCACGTGAAAAGTAGATGCGCTCGAAGCTGCACGCTTTACGCGGCAGTGGCGCACGAACCTGTTTAATCGATACCGAGGCGTTTTTCTTGATGATGATGGCGTGACCGGGATCCAGTTCGTGGATTTCCTCGATGGGCACATTGAACGCCGTTTGAATCACCGGGCGTTCAGAGGTAACCACTACAATTTCATCGTCTTCGTACCAGTATGCCGGACGGATTCCAGCGGGGTCACGGAGGACAAATGAATCACCATGTCCGATCATACCGGCCATAGCATAGCCCCCGTCCCAATCGCGTGCAGCGTGTTGAAGCACTTGTTGCACGTCAATATTTTGCTGAATTTTCTCAGAAATCTGCTGATTGCCATACCCTTGCGAGTTGTACATATCAAACAGTCGCTGATTCTCTTCATCGAGGAAGTGTCCAATTTTTTCCAGTACGGTCACGGTATCGGCAACCTCTTTGGGGTGCTGCCCCAGGCTTACCAAAAGCGAAAACAACTCATCCACATTGGTGAGGTTGAAGTTTCCGGCAACGACCAAATTTCGGGTCATCCAATTGTTTTGACGGAGGAACGGATGACACTGTTCAATGCTGTTTCCACCAAAAGTGCCGTAACGCAAATGCCCTAAAAACACCTCTCCGGTGAAGCCGTAGTTCTCTTTGAGAAACTGAACATCGGCCAGTTTTTCGGGCTGGTCTTCCAACTCCTGAAACCTTCCCATGACACGGGCGAAAATGTCCTTAATGGGAGTGCTGTGATTGGAACGTACCCGGCTGATGTATCTTTTCCCGGGCTGGACGTCGAGTTTGATATTGGCCAAACCCGCGCCATCCTGACCGCGATTGTGCTGTTTCTCCATGAGGAGATACATTTTGTTCAGACCGTAGAAGGATGTTCCGTACTTATCACGGTAATAGGAAAGTGGCTTTTTAAGCCTGAGAAGTGCTATACCGCACTCATGCTTGATTGCGTCGCTCATAGTTGCCTCACGGCTCTTGAATGAAGCGACAAAAGTAAGTCTTTTTCTTTGGAAGCCAACTATGCTTTTCGCCCATGATCATGACAGGCGCGATACCTGGAAGATGTATTCATTCGTCGACTTCTTCAGTTTATTCATATTTCGTATTTTTGAATTCAACGAAAACAACTGACTATTCTGCCGTAGACCTGTGCTCTGAGGCTTGCGGAAACCTGATACAACATGAAGACCTTACTTCTATCAACCTTTCTTGCTGTCGTATGCGTTGCACTGGCTGCAACCTCGTCGTACGCCGGATGCAATGATCCTTTCGCATGCAACTACATCGTTACCGATTTTGACAATGCGGATTGTTGCTACGACAATTGCCTAACGATGGTCATGACGGAGGTATTCAACGGTGGTTGGAACGGATCATATTACTATATCAATGATCTGGAAACCGGAGATTTAATGTCTACCGGAACCCTCGCGAGTGGTGCAAGTCCAACCACATTGAATATTTGTTTACCCAGCGGATGCTATGCGCTTTACGTTGCCGGTGGGCTCTACAATGCCATTCTTGAATGTGAATTACTAGGGGCAAATGAAGGTCCGATAGTCCTGGAGAACAACTCCTTTGCGGCGTTCACCGTGGGTGAAGCGGATTGCATTCCGGGTTGTGCAGATCCAATTGCGTGCAATTACGACAGCTCAGCTACTGTGAATGGTAGTGGGTGCGTTTATGATTGTTATGGATGCACAGATTCATCTGCTTGTAATTTCAATTCAGAAGTGGCATTGGACGACGGTTCATGCGTATATGGTTTGAATGAAACGGTGTTTGACGCTCAAGTCGTGGGACAGAATGAAACGGTTGTAGGAAATACATGTTGTGGAGTGGGCGAGGATGGCACTGACTGTGTCAGCCCGGGAACACCCTACTATGACTTGTGGTATGTTGTGAATTCCGGAGATTTGGAGCTTTTGTATTTCTTCCTTCAAAACATCGACGGTACCAATGTCTCTATGACCATCTATGAAGATGCCTGCAACGGTTGCGGAGAATTGAACTACATCGTTTGTTGTGGCCCGGTCACGTTTGGCTGTCAGGGAAATATCGGCTCCAATTTTACACTACTCCCCAATACCAACTACTATTTCAACGTTTGGACAACCAATTTAGCAGGATGTGGGCATTTCCAACTGAGTTTCACCGGAGTTGGCCCGGGATGTACGGATCCCACAGCTTGCAATTTCGACCTCTATGCTACCACCAACGATGGCTCGTGCGAATACCCCGATGCCTGCAATATCTGTGGTGGATCGGGTACCATGGCCGGATGTACGGACGGACAGGCCTGCAACTACGATTCATTGGCCAATTGCGATGACGGTTCATGCGAGTACACTTCTTGCGCCGGCTGCACCGATGCCAATGCCTGTTCCTACGATCCGGAAGCAACTATTTTTGACGTTCTGCAATGTATTTATCCGGGAGATCCATGCGACGATGGAAATCCGGATACCATGCAGGATATGTGGACTGCTGCATGCAATTGCGAGGGGACTCCCATAGTAGTAGGCTGCACCATTGAAGGCGCCTGCAACTATGATCCCAACGCCAATGCCGACGATGGTTCCTGCGAATACACCTCATGCGCCGGCTGTACCGATTACGAGGCCTGTAACTATGATTCTGCCGCAACCATCAGCGATGATTCTTGTCTGTTCCTGGATGGCTGCGGAGTATGCGGTGGCGGCGGATTTCCGGATTGTACCGACGAACTGGCCTGCAATTACAATCCCAATGCGGGGTGCACCGACAACGGCTTGTGCGTGTACCCGGATTGTAATGATCCTGCTGCCTGCAACTATGTACCTGCCGCGGCTTGTGGCGATGATTCATTGTGTGAGTATCCTTCATGTGATATCGACAATGCCTGCAACTATGTCCCTGGCACGGCCTGCGTAGATAATGACCTGTGCACCTTCCCCGGTTGCCTTGATCCTGCGGCATGCAACTATGATCCGCTTGCGGGGTGCTCGGATGACTCCTGTTCTTATCCCGAAGAGACCTACCTCGATTGTGATGGTAATTGTTTGAGCGACAGCAATAACGATGGAATTTGTGATGGGCAGACAGTGTACGGCTGTACCGTTCCCTGGGCGTGTAATTTCAACTCGGCGGCTACCGATGACGATAATACCTGCTTCTTCGCGACGGCGGTTTATGACTGCTTTGGAAATTGTCAGCAAGACAGCGACGGCGACGGAATCTGCGATCAAAATGAAGGTCAAAACGGCGCTCAGTTCTGTGGTGTAGGAACGGTTTGGGATCCGGCCACGCAGTCCTGCATTGGCTTCGATCAGTGCCCTTCCGATCTCAACAACGACGACGTTATCGATACCCTCGACCTCTTGATTTTCCTTATTGGATTTGGAACAGCTTGTCCGTAAAAGCTCACAATTTTACCCCTTCATGAGTCCGGCGTTTCCCTGGAGACCTCCGGTATGTATGGCAAGAATTTTAGGGCATTCGCCAAATGTTGTGCCCCTCAATTCGTTCGTCAGTCCCATCATCATTTTACCGGTGTACACCGCGTCAAGTTCAATGTGATGATCGTTCCGGAATTGGCGCATAAACTCCAACAGACGATCGGATACTCGTGCATAGCCACCTTCTTCGTAGCCGGAAATTACCTGAAGTCGGGTCATAAGCTCTTCGGTACTTTCCGGATCCATGAGCACGCTGTACACATGCTTGCTGATTTGATCCCGGATATAGTCGGGATCCTTCAATGCCGGGAAAACCAGAATGTGTTGTGTGGGTGCCGACGAAAGCAACAAACCTGCTGCCGTTGCTCCGGTACCTGCAGAGACAGCAATGTGGGTGTAATTCTGTTTATCAGCCAAGCTAAGTATCTCCATACATCCCTGTACACCCAGGAAATTCGATCCTCCCTCAGGAACCAGATAAAACCTGCCGTGCACATCGCGTAGCCAGGCTTTGAAAAAATCTTCATGCTTTTCGCGGTATTCAGAACGTGAAACAAAATGCAGCTTCATGCCCTGATCCCGGGCAAATTGAAGGGTAGTGGAATACTGTTGGGGTTCTTCCCCCCGAATAACCCCGATACTCTTGAAGTTGTGCTCCTTGCATGCAGCTGCTGTAGCATAGATATGATTACTCCACGCACCCCCAAACGTGAGAATGGTGTCATAACCCTCAGCACGCGCTTTGAGCAAATTGTACTTCAACTTCCTCAATTTGTTCCCTCCATAAAAGGGGTGTGACAAATCTTCTCTTCGCAGATGGAGCTTTGGTGATATTTCTGTTGTTTCAGGCAACATGGTGCTGCAAGTATAACCACATCGCGGCCAACTCCAAAACGGTACAAAAAGAGCTGTGGTCCTCAAAGCCTGGCATCAATAAACTATTGATTTACAGTACCAAGTGTGAATAACTACCCCATGTGGTCAATCGAGTGGAGCGCTTCTCACCCTAACTTCTCGCAACTTATTAACTCACAACATTATGAATTGGATAGCAATTATTGTAGCTGCCCTGGCGTCTTTTGTCCTGGGCTTTGTTTGGTACCATCCCAAGTTGTTTGGAACAGCGTGGATGAAATCTATGGGACTCAATCCCGATGAACCGCCCAAAGGTAATATGGCCATGATTTTTGGCGTGGCTTTTCTCATGGCTGTGGTGATTTCTTATAACCTCAATCAGTGGGCAGCCTATCATCCGGCCGAGGATCAAAACTTTATGCATGGGGCATTCCATGCGTTATTAACCTGTGTGATGTCGGCAATACCTGTATTGATCACCAACTCGCTGTATGAGCAGCGGTCGTGGACGGGAATCCTCATCAATGTCGGTTATTGGGTCGCAGCTTTTTGTCTTATGGGAGGAATCCTCTACAGCTGGCCTCAGCCTGAAATTCCGCAACCTGAGGGAGAAGCAATGCTTCGTACTGCAATGGAACACATACTGGTGTAAATCGCAAAGGCATATTTCGTTTTTATGCGCGGAAACACTCATTTTGGATGGTATCGAAATTCGGTACCATCCATTTTTTTGACCCTGTTGTAATCCCAAAGTCGCCTATCTTTACCCCATGCCAAAGCCGTCGGTTTTACTGCTCATCCCCCCGCTAACCCAACTGAATACGCCGTACCCATCTACGGCCTACCTCACTGGCTTTCTTCGTGCGCAGGGAGTGGAGGTAAGGCAGGGAGATTTGGGTCTGGATTTTATATTGGACCTGTTTTCCAAAAAAGGACTTCAGCGTGTTTTCAATGCTATTGAAGCGGGCCAATTTCAACTCGACAATGAGCTGACAAACGTATTGTCCAACCGACTCATCTATGAAAGCACCGTCGATGATGTGATTCAGTTTCTTCAGCATCGTTCATACACGCTGGCATACCGAATAAGCGCAGGAGGTTATTTGCCCGAGGGACCTCGTTTTTTTCAGTTGGAGGGTCAGGAGCTATTTTTTGGAAGCATTAGCGTTCAAGACCGGGCGCGTTACCTCTGCAGCCTCTACCTGGAAGACCTGGGCGACCTGATACAGGCCACTGTGGGCCCTCAATTCGGCTTTTCACGATATGCAGAGCGCATTGCCCGTACGGCCACCGATTTCGCGCCTATTCATCGAGAATTGACCGGGTCAACCTATTTGCTCGATGAGTTCCTTCTGGAACAACTGTCCACCTATTTCACCAATGCGATTCCGCAAATTGTGGGCTTTTCCGTTCCATTCTCGGGCAACTTGTACGGAGCTCTGAAGTCCGCCCAGTGGATAAAACAGCATTATCCCCAATGTCGAATTGTATTGGGTGGGGGCTACGTCAACACGGAACTTCGTGACCTCACGGATCCAACGGTTTTTGACTACGTCGATTTCATCACGCTCGATGATGGCGAAGGTCCGTTCATGGCACTGCTCGACCATATCGTTGATCCTTCCAACCCACTCAAACGCACGTTCGTCCGAAAGGAGGGGAGAGTCGTTTTTGAGAATGCCTCCAAAGTGAGTGAGTTTAAGCATGGCGATCTTCCGGCACCAACCTACGACGGACTGCTAATGGATCAGTACTTGTCCACCTTCGACGTGCCCAACCCCATGCATCGATTGTGGAATGATGGACGGTGGAATAAACTCACGATTGCACATGGCTGCTATTGGAAGAAGTGCAGTTTTTGTGACATCTCGCTAGACTATATCGCACGGTACAGTCCGGCTCCGGCTCGAAATCTGGTGGATAAAATGGAACAGCTCATTGCGGAAACCGGTGAGCGTGGGTTTCACTTCGTGGATGAAGCTGCACCTCCCCTCGCCATGCGCGACCTGGCCATAGAAATCCTCAGAAGAAACCTTCAAGTAACCTGGTGGACCAATATCCGGTTTGAGAAGACCTTTAGTCCCGACCTATGTCAGCTGCTTGCCGCATCGGGCTGTATTGCCGTTACGGGCGGTCTTGAAGTGGCCAGTCCGCGGTTGCTTGAATTGATGGAAAAAGGGATTACCCTGGAGCAGGTATCCCGTGTGTGCAAGGGATTTCGTGATGCGGGCATTCTGGTACACGCCTATCTCATGTACGGGTTCCCCACGCAAACCAACCAGGAAACCATAGACTCCCTGGAGGTTGTACGGCAACTGTTTAAACACCGATTGATTCACTCTGCCTACTGGCATCGATTTGCCATGACGGCACATAGTCCGGTAGGGCTGAACCCGGATAAATATGGGGTGATCCGCACCGGTCCGGAATTCAAAGGATTTGCACAAAACGATTTGTATCACGACGATCCTACGGGTGGTGACCACGATCAGTATGGCGAAGGTCTGCGCGCTGCCCTTTACAACTACATGCACGATAACGGGATTGACTTTCCCCTGCAAGACTTTTTCGACTTTGAAATTCCTGGCAAAACGGTGCCCTCCAAATTCATTAGGAGATGCCTCCAAAACGAACCATCCGACTGGCCGTTCAAGTCCGATACTCGCTTGTGTTGGCACCAGGTGAGGGCCGTGCATGGTGAACCGGGGATCTTGCAGATGCACACGCGGAAGGGAAGATTTGAGTATGCAGTCCCGACTTCAGTCGGGACGTTTTTTTCGGAACAAAACCTGGAAATAACGGCTCAATCACCGGTCAATGCCGGTCAAGCAATCCAACAACTTGCCGATTCATTGGGAACTGATTCTCAAACAGTGCTCAACAGTGAATGGTGGAACTCGATGCGCGCCGATGGAGTAATTTGGCTATTAAAAGATGGCTAAAGGCAGTTGACGGCCCCCTAAAATTCCAAGCGACCAAAACGATAGCTCTTTCGATCCTGTCCGTAAATGACACATTCTCCTGAGGCTGTTTGATAGTACAACCCCGGTCGCAATACTGTTTCCGCATCTTTTTGGCTAAATAAAGCCTCTCGAATCTGTGCCCCGTTACCGTCGAGCGTCACCAGTGTGGCCACGCTTCGCTTGTTGTTAGTGAACGATTTATAGTCATCTCCCGGATTGTTCTTCCATATTTCCAGATTGTCGGGATGATCGTTGAACAGGAAATACACCTTGTCGTGGGTGTCAAATAAGGCATAAGAGGAATACGCCCCCTTGTCACCCGTGGTAGACTGATCCTTGGGAATGCGCGCTGCCCAGTCGATTTGGCCGTCGCTCTGCACCTTAAGCACCAGGATGTCGAGATAATTGTAATAATAGGACACTACTTGTCGGCCCGTGGTTGGATCACTGGTTACCCGCTCAGATATGTAGTATTGTTCCGCTACCATGAGGGCACTTCCGTCTTCTCGGAGCAACAAATGGTCGAAATAAAAATCGGGCAGTTCGTTGCCTTGCTCGGCTTTACGATCACTCATGAATTGTTGAAGCAGGTCTTTGTCAAAGGCTTTCAATCCGCTGGAAAGTACCTCGCGCGTTTCGCCATTCATGGTAATAAAGAAGCTGCCGGCAATCGTGAAATACTGGTCTTTGGAGTAAAATCCGCCAATGCACAAATCTCCTTTCGGCGTTAGATGACAGGCTACCGACATCACCCAACTCTCCCGCAGGTTCACATCAAATTGACGTAATTTCTTTTCTTGCCAGTGATAGCTGAACACTACGTACTCCTTTTTACGGGCCTTCTTCCAGTTCGAATCGCTGGTTGATTTTTCGGGATCACTTCCCGAAAGCAGGAATACGTTTCCCCGGTGATCCAGCAAGTATTGCGTTATTTCAAAAGTGCCTGCACCATAAGGCAGTTCGAGTTGCTTGTCCCACACCGGAATAAAATCACGAGTGTAGACTCTAAAATTGAACTCTTCGTTGTTTTTCTTTTGGTAGGGCAGCTTGCGGTACACCATAAACAGACTGCTATCGTTGGACCATTGGATTTCGAATTCTCCCGAGTTCCATCGGCGCGATTCAAAACGATCCAATTCCCGCGGTATATCCAGCCAATCCCCTTCCTTATTCATGGGAATGCAGTACGCGCCAATTGTTTGGGATACCTTGTTGTATACCGAAGTGAATAGATAAAACTGGTCGTTTACAAAGCTCAGCTTCTCAAATGACATCACTTCTCCGTCGATTTCCGGCAGACTTATTTCGCGCGAGAACACCTGCGACATACTGTCCAGTCTGTATTTTTCAAGTAGAAACACATCGCTTGTACCGTACAGGTCTTTCGTAGTATAAAAGGCTTCCCGGTCGGCTCCCACAACGTCGAGGTAACGTTCTTTCTTACCCAGCTTGATCTCCTCTCCCCATATCGTTTTAACCTCCTGCTGGGCATTTGCCGAATGGCCCCATGAGAGTAAAACAAAAATGAAAAAGAGAAAAGACGGGTTCAGGAAATTCATGAATGTGTGCTGATTGAGCATAAAAGTAAGGCACAAGGCCAAATGTTTACGCGGCCTGAAGCCACAATTTACATGCCATCACCGCGATAACAGCCATGGCTCGAAACGGGAAGTTCCCGCACCTGAAAGTTCCAGTACGTAGGCGCCATTGGGTAAGGCATTCGCCAAATGGATGGAGCAGTTCATTTGCCCCTGTGGCCACATTCCCTGAAGCACTTCCCTACCGGTCATGTCGCGGATGACCCAGCGCTCCGGATGAAAGCTACCTTCCAGGCGAACATTGAGAATCTCACGTGCAGGTTGGGGGAAAACCACAATTTCATTGCCCCTGCTTATCTCAGAAATATGGTTGGCCATTCCCTGAATAAAATGTTGTTTTTCATCCACTTGCAGGTCATGGAACACTTCCGGATCTCCGCCCGGCCAATATACCACGAGTGAATCGGCTGTGTCCAAATCACCGAGACCAAAGTAGATGCGGTTGGAACTTTGGGAAGCGTGGCAGCCACCACCACCCTGCAATTCACGCAGAAAAATCCGACCTCCGGCGTGCAGTTCAACCTGCGCACCAAATGCATCGCGATTGGAAGTGACTCCTTCCAGCGTAAAGCCAATCCAATGGTTGTTATTTCCCTGATTCTGAAACACCTTTACGGCCGCCGTTTCCGTGATGACACCATTGTTGAGGTTCATGACCACGATATCGAGTTGTCCGTCGTTGTTCCAATCGCCATAAGCGCAGCCACGGCCCATTTGGATGCTGGCAAGTCCGGCGTCCTCGCCTGTTTCCGTAAACGTTCCGTCGCCATTGTTGTGGTAGTAGAGGTTGGGGTCATCGGTATGATTATCGATGAATTCTACAGTGGGAATATGTCCGTTGGCAACGAATAAATCGAGGTAGGTATCGTTGTCGAGGTCCTGAAAAAAGGTGCCCCAACTCGTGAACAGCAAGCCATCGGCCGATTCATTATCCATGCCCATAGACGCTGCTATGTTGGTGAACGTACCGCCATCATTGTGCAGGAATGCATTGGCGCCCAAATTGGTGAGGTAGTAGTCCAAATCCAAATCTTCATCATAATCGCCGGTGGCGACCCCCATGGCGTACATTCCGATATCTGCACCTGTAGAAGGGGCAACATCAGTGCATGACAGTTGAGGGAAATTGTTGGAATACAGCTTATTGGGGTGAATGAATTCCCCAAAATCGTTGGCTACCATGATATCCGGATCGCCATCACGGTCGTAATCGGTGGCTGCCATGGCCAGTGCGCAGCCATCGTTATTGATACCGGCAGATTCGGCCAAGGAGGTGAAGGTGCCATCGCCATTGTTGAGGTAGAACAGGTCGTCAAAACAGGTATGATCAAAGCCCATTATCACGCCGTCAACCGTAATGAATCCGGTTTCTTCTACATAGTTCCCTACGTAGAGATCCAGGAAACCGTCGAGGTTGAGGTCTACAAATGTGGCCGACAGACTGAACACGGCTTCAGTGAGGCCGGCTTCGGTGGTAATGTCGGTGAAAGTCTCGTCGCCGTTATTGCGGAAGAGGAAATTTTGTGCAAATCCCGGAGCGTTGACATTGCGCCAGGTGGTAACAAAGATATCCCGGTCTCCATCATTGTCAATATCTCCGGTAACCACTCCCGTGGTGTTGCGATTGGTGGTTTCAAGCAAACCTGCCGTAGCCGTAACATTGGAGAACTGACCGTTTCCCATGTTCTTGAAAAGCGCGTCCAATCCCAAACATCCCGTCATGTAGATGTCTTCCAGACCATCATTGTTGAAGTCGAAAATGGCCGTGCCGCCCCCCATATAGCTGGAGGCACTCACTGAGAAACTCAATCCATTAGTGGTGCTTACTTCATCGTACACCTGAGCAGTGACCGACAAGGTCAGAACCGACAATAAGCATAGGGCAATACATCGCATCATGGTTCAAAGTTAACCCACAATGGCGATTATTGGAGCGAAAGGAGTTGCAATTCTTGCAGCGCTGAGCTTACAGCGAGAACGCCAATCCGCCGCGGATACCT
Organism: Flavobacteriales bacterium; assembly: GCA_020437755.1. Lineage (GTDB taxonomy): Bacteria > Bacteroidota > Bacteroidia > Flavobacteriales_D > Sanyastnellaceae > JADFAK01. The sequence continues at coordinate 17,172 of JAGQVX010000007.1, read as the reverse complement.
GAAGCATATCCTGCTCCACCAATGACCTCGGCGAATACCGACATGGAATCGCTGAAGTGGTAGCGACCACCAACAACCGCATTTGCAAAAATGCCCACGCGTGTATAAAGGGGATCACCTATGTAGTTGGAGTAATTGCGGAATCGGAAAAACGGACCGGCATTACCACCGGCATACAAATCAACTGAAGAAGGCCAGTTCATGAATGAATTCATCAATTCATCGAAGTAGTAATCGAACTTAACACCCACGCCCACGCGTGATTCAAAGTATGAATAACCGAGGAATCCATAGTTTGAAAAATTCGCTCGTACAATTGGACCCAATGCCATATTGCGCGCAATGTTGAAGTTGGCAGATGCCATCACACCCGGACTTGGTGTTGCTTCTAAACCAATGTGTACGTTGTTGTATTTTTCCTGAGCATTGCCGCACAATCCGGCAATCACCAACGCCATTGCGAGAACTACTGATTTCAATTTCATCTCTTTAGTATTTAGTAAATGTTTTTGGTATTCAAGTTCATTTCCAACCTCCAAAAATATGCCGATCCTTGTTGTAATACCCTAATTGAGGGAGATAAGTGTCAACAGTTTATTGTGTAATATAAACAGGTTAGCTAACGCACAGTCATAAGTACTTTGAAGTATCTTGCTGTATGCGTTGGCTCATTTTACTGCCATTCCTTGGCTGCTTTTCATACTCGACTTTTGCTCAGGATTTGTCCATGAAAAGCGGATTGCATGTTGACTTGGGTATTCCGCTCAATGGTGTGGCTTTCGACAACAAACGCACCGGATTCGGAATTGGGTTTGAAGTGGGCAACCGGTTTTATATCGGTCCGGAGTGGGGTGGGCGCGTGCGTCCCGGTTTCTTTATGAATTGGGTCCAGGTGAACGCCTACGGAAGGGGCGACCGGGATGACTTTAACGAATCACATCTCTTTTGGGAATGGCACTTCCTCAAGACGGAACTGGCTCTCAACTTCCGAATCAACGATGGCATGTCGGTAGCTGTCCACGCTGGGGTTGATCCCATGATTATTTGTCTGGGCATCCCCCTCAACGACACACCTTACTATTACCACAATCATGGAGTTCCTATTGTTTCAGGAGCGTTTGTGAAGTGGAAGCGCTTGTTTTTTGGTGTCGATACTACCTTCGGTACGGTGCGAGTAGAGGATTACTTTGTTCAGGAATTCGATGAATACGGCAACCCGGTTTATGCCCGCTTTATTGCAAAGGACCTGGCGTACAACCGTTACCGTGTTTTTGGTGGATTTGCCTTCTGACTCCGTTTGATTAAGGGGCTACTGAAATGATTTTTCCGCCGCAGTCATTGATGTAAATACTGCCCTGTTCGAGCATTCGATTGTCGTTTGAATTGAGAATGCGGTAGTAGATGATTCCCGAGCACAAATTATTGATTTGCACACGCATACCCGCCGGGACCTCCACCTGTTTTAATCCTTCACAAGCCACACCGGCTTCGCTCTCGAGCCGCACGGAAATAGGCAGCGGGCGATGATTCTCAATGGTCACGATACAGGAGTGTGCTTCTCCGCACGACAAGGGGTGGAGTGTTGGCGGTGGGTCAATTCCTGAAGTGGGCGGGCCTGCATAGCCGAAATAGGAATCCAGTATGGGAGTTGCTGAAAAATCGCATTTGGCGGCTGCCACAATACTTCCCGATTCCGTGCTCAGCACCTTAAACGTGGCTTTGTAGCTGTTTTCCAATCGTGTGAGCGTGCCTATCACAAGCGCTTCAACCGACTGCAACTTACCGATTTCAATCAGGGTTCCCTCGTCCACAAGTCCGCCCATGGCCAATCGGTATTCCTCGAAAATGGCCTCCAGGTGATTTCGATCCATGATTTCAAATCCAAAGGCCTCGTCGAGCAGGGCAAATGCGAATTCCTCAGCTACAATGCTTCCCAGTTCGTTGGCTTCGCCGCTGTGGGAGGTAAAATTGACAACTGCGATTTTCTTATATCCCTGAAATTGAATTTTGAGGGTAAGATCATGAGCCGCTTGCTTCATGGCCGTTTCCAAAGGCACCGAAGCACGGGCAAATCCCGGCAAAATCAGGAAGATTAGAAGTGAAAGTATGCGCATAACAGTGAAATTTCAATTCCCAGTACACGCTGTTTTGGAAAACGTTCAGTAAGGAGAAGAAAAGGTTTAAGGCATGCGCCAAATGGGGTATAGAGTCTTGTAAATGGTCTTATTTGGTCACTACAAGGCGTTCCATTACCCTCCCGCCATCGGTATCCGTAATACGAATGGTGTAACTACCGGATGTCAATGAAGTGGTGTTGAGTTGATGCTCCATTTGGCCGAATGGCCCCTGCTCATCCAACACAAGCTGCCCCGTAAAATCAAAGACTTCCATACGAACTACCTTTTTGGCTGCAGCCCAGCGCAGGGTCACAACGTCTCGTGCCGGATTGGGAAACAACGATACGGCATGCGCCAAATGTTCATCCACGTGCACCACTGAACTCATATTGATACAATAGTCTTCCACCTCACCATAGTCCGCATTCTCACAAGGCTCAGGGGGACTCCCTCCGGATAAATTGCCCATATAATCCATGCTCACTCGCATGCGCATGGAACCGGGATAGGCCCAAACGGGAACTTGAATCATGCCGTATAGAGGAGTAGTTGTAAGATCACCGGGATCGTAGGCCAATTCGTCGTCTTCAAATTCGCCGTTTACATTGTAGTCAATCCAAACCCTGAAATATTCTGTCCATTGTGTACCAGAGTATCCGGGCTCTAGGGTAATGGCATAGCTTCCACCGGGCTGCAACTCCGTAGAAATATCGGTGTAGTCGCCATATCCGTAATCGGTGGTAGTGGTGTTATCAATATCCTCAATGGCTACACGCTGAATCCACTCCTGCGAGCCATCACCGGTCACCACGCAGTATTCCATCGTTGAGCAGTTGCCACAACCGGGAGTATTGAACACGAAAGGATCCGAGAAGTTGCTGGTTCCCCCATCGCATACGCTTTGCACCTGTATCTCATAGTTGGAACAAGAATCCAGTGATTCGAGCAATGCCAGGGCATCGTAATACGTATAACTTTCCCAGGTGCCTTCACCCAGCGGACTCAATTCCAGGTTATAGTATTGGGCTGCCAAAATATCTTCCCAGGAAATGGTAGCGGAATTGGCGTCAATATCTTCTACAAGAAATGACATAGGGTGAGGCGCCGTGCAGCATCCATTGCTCAACCAATACACCGACGCCGACCAGTCGCTGGAACCTCCATCATCGCAATGCGCCATGACCTGAACTTCAAATTCAACGCACCAGTCCATGTTCAGAATCAGGTATGAAGTGCTTTCCACACCCTGAATAAGTGTCCAATTGGCTGACCCTACCGGACGATAACGAAGATCGAACGCAATCATGGCATCGGTAGCACCCCAGGATACCGAATAATCATCGGGTCCAACCATGTCGACATCTACGGAGAATGGCGTAAAGCACTCATTGTTGGAACAATTGTCCATAATGATCATGAGACTGTTATTCGCATTCACGCGACCCCCTGTGACACATTCTGTTGTGAGGTTGTCCACGGGGTCAACCCCATCAAGAACGGCCTCACGCACCATATTGGCTGCGGTTTGTGGATCGGCATGCGCTATAGCTGCGAGTGATGCACAGGGAGCAGAATACAGCAGTGCAATGACCCCCGCCACACAAGGCGAGGCAAACGAAGTTCCCGATGAAGAACCGTAGGCATCCGTGTTCTGAGCCATATACACCGATGCACCGGGCGCTGCCAGGTCGATGGTGGTTTGTCCATACCCCGAGAACGTCCGTACATCCTGATCATTGGTGGCTGTAACCGAAATCATGTAGTCACTTCCACACGCTGTGGGCAAGTCGCCCACCTCATCCACATTCACATTATTGTTGGACGTAGCTCCACAGTTGAGAACTCCGTGAACGCCCAACGTATCATACACGGCGCACCACAAGGGTGCATCGGCAGGATCACCGTAGTCAATTCCCCAACTGGCGTTTGTGGCCACCACAAAGGCTCCTTCTTCTCCGGCTGAAGCATTATACATTTGTCGCATGACCAACGGATATTCATAAGCTGCCAATACATTGGCTTCATTCAGAGATCCTATCCCACACTGCATAATTTTCACGTCCCAGTTCACTCCGGTCACCCCCAAGTCATTGTTTCCAGTAGATCCGATCATCGATGATACACGGGTTCCATGGTTGCCAGCGCCCACATCATCAGTTGAGTTATCGGGATTCCATCCGTTGTAATCGTCAGTGAAACCATTGTAGTCATTGTCAATACCGTCACCGGGAATTTCATGCACGTTTACCCAGTGATTGTCAATAAGGTCTTCATGTTCCCAATCTGAACCGCTCCCTTCGATGACACACACAACTATTTCATCGCCAAATGCGGTCATGCCGCCCGTGGTAATATCCCATGCTAAATCGGAGTCAATGTCCTTATCGTTTGCCTGTTTGTGGTGCCATTGACTGGCATAATATGGATCGTCGGGGTCGGTGCTACGTTCTTGCACCAGGTGATTGAATTGCACATTGAAAATACGTGGTTGAGCGGCAAGAAACCGCTTCAAATCATATGAATGCACCTGATCCGGATCGAAGGAGAGCTGCCATATTCCCATAGGCCGGTTCACGCAGCGCATGATTTCCACCGATTCCAATCCCATATCCTCCTGCTTCCATTGGGCAAGTTGAGTGTCCAGATTGGCTCCTTTTTCGGTCTGGATTAGGATTTGTCCGGGCAGGAATGCAGCTTCCTGGGCATTCGCCAAATGGACAACCGCCAGCAACAGGGTGAAAATGAGTCCTTTCTTCATGCGTGGTTTTTCGTAGATATTCCCAATACAAATTTCGGGATGTTTTCCCTCACATTGTATGGTTTTGAGGGAATTGTATTCACTATCGACATTGCAAATCCCTATTGAGGTAAAACTTAACCTCGGCTTAACATGATGGCGACTTCACTATATTTGGACAAACTTGCAAGAATGAGAAGTATAATATTGGTTGCAGCACTGGCACTGGTGGTTTCAGGTTGCTCGAAAGTAGCCGGAGATGGCGGAAACGCATCAATTTCGGGGAAAGTATGGGAGGAATACCGTTTGGTGCTCAGCAATCCGGCTACAACGCAATACACCACTGTAGCAGCCGATGTAGAGGTTTTTATCATCTATGGTGAGCACACATCTCCCGATGATCGGATTCACACCAACTATGACGGTGAATTTCAATACAGGGATCTGCGTCCGGGAAATTACACGCTGTATGTGTATAGCAAAGACACCACCGGATCTGCGACGGTAAATCCGAACAGGATGCCGATCGTACGGGAGGTAGAAATAACCGATCGCAAGCAGGAAGTGACCATCGATGATATTGTGATTTATGAGGAGTCTTAGTCTGCTGATTCTCATATGTCTGCCACTGGCATTTTCTGCGCAGTACACCGATATCGGCGGATGGTATTTCATCAAGGGTTCCAAGGATATTGTGAAGCATTGGAAACTTTCGGCGGAAGGTGATTTACGCATGGATCACCAATTCGGGAATCTCGAAACAGCTTTTGTGGACCTTACCGTTGAAAACAGTCCCACCAAGATCTTTGAGTGGGCGGTGAACTATCGATTTGGGAATTCTTATGAGTCGCGTAGCATGTATAGTCTACGTCACCGCTGGAGTGTGGATGCCGGAATCAAAACAGAACTGGCCAAATTTGACATCAAGGCTCGACTGCGTTATCAATGGGCTCAATCAGACATACAAGTGAATGATCTTTACCATCCCTGGAGTCAGCAATTGAGAACCAAGCTGTCGGCTTCCCACAAAGTCTTCAAACGTACGTTTCTCGAAGTGAGCGGTGAGGTGTGGTGGTCAATGAGTACAGGACACTACGGACAACCAACTGATTTCCGCATTTCCACCGGACTTGAGCGCCGTGTTGGTAAGCGGAATTATGTATCGCTAAGCGCTATTTGGAACCGTTCGTTTGACGCGATAGTTCCCACCAATGAGTGGGTAGGAGCATTGGGATTCAAGCGTGATTTTAAAGGGGATATCTTCAAAAAGAAGAAGAAAAAGAAAGCTACTGATGACGCAATGATCGGCTCATAGCCTGTTACTTCTTGCTCAGCCAGTATTCAGGGTTTTGTGGAGTACCACCGGTAGACGTTACTTTCCAAACTTCAATATGGGCTATTGATTTGCCTCCTTCTGATATTACGGTGCCGATGGGTTCGGAAGCACTTACAGTGTCGCCTTTCTTTACCTTCACAGCTTTCAGATTGGTATATACGGTACGATAGGCCCCATGACTAATGATCACGTTGTATCCTGCACCGGGCAGACTAAACAATTGGGTAACCTCTCCCTCGAAAACGGCAAGGACCGACGCGTCTTTATCGGTGGTTATGTCTACACCGTTATTCGTAATGACGATTCCCGGAATGGAAGGGTGTGGCTGCTCTCCAAATTTCATGGTAACCACTCCTCGAAGTACCGGCCAGGGAAGGGAACCTTTGTTTTTTTCAAAGTTGGCCGAAATGATTTTACCTTCCGGAGTGAGTGAATACACACCGTTGTTTTTGTTCTTTTCGGCACGCAGTTCTTCTTCGATAATGCGCTGAATTGCTTTGTTGAGTTTCTGACGCTCTTCCTCCTGTTGCTGTTGCTGCTTGCGCAATTCCGATTCTCGTTCTTTCAGACTACTGAGTGTTTTTTGCCGGGTTTTCTTGTCGCTTTCCAGCTTGGAACTCTCTTCTTCCTGAGCACTTACGAGCGATTGTTTTTCCTGTCGTGTTCCTTCGAGTTGAGCAATTGCGCCGTTCAATTCATCCTGCGTGCTCTTAATAGTTTCTACCTGTCGCTGTCTGATTTCGGTATAGTACGTCATCATTTTCATGCGCTTGTATGCCTGATAAAAGCTATCGGACGCAAAGATGTACATGACTTTGTCCTGTGCCCTGCGGTTTTCGTAGTTCACGCGAAGCATGTGGGCGTATTCTTCCTTGAGGTCGGTGATTTGTTCTTCCAATTGAACAATCTCTTCCTGCTTGTGGGTAATGTCCTTTTCGATTTCGTCGATTTCACTCGACATGTTGCGTATGAGTCGTTGCCGAAGGTTGATTTGCTTGTTCAGCACAAGCAATTGCTGATTGGTAGACTGCTGGGTTTTTTCCGATTCCGCAATGAGCTTCTTGGTGTAGCTGATTTGCTTATTCAGTTCGTCGCGTTGCTTTTGTAAATCATCTTTCGACTGTCCCACCACCGTTAGAGCTAATAGGAGAGAAGCGAGCAAGGCAATTGCATATTTAATCCCAGCGGCGCTCATAGTCTTCAGGTATAGTGAATTCAAAGTCATAGGGTTTCCCCACGCTGATGCGTGAAATTTTAAAACGGATTTCCTGCCAGGTTTCTTGCGTCTTTACCATAAGCCGTCCGCGGGAAGGGTATATCTGTCCGTCGGTTTCTTTGAAATCTTCATAATTGATCTCCACCGACCGGTGGTTGTAAAAGTCATCAAACTTTGCACGGGTGTGCTTGAAAGTGAGACCATCGAACCAATGCCGTTTTACCGTTAGCTCATCGGATTCGGAGCGTTTCTTGAGCTTCTCGTACTTTTTATCGGGGACGCTGATTTCAAATACGGTGTTGGGTAAGACGTCTTTTTCATCCAGACCGATTGCTTTTTTAAGCTTTCGGGAGAATTTAGTGAGAATGAAGTACTCTTCCTTATCAATCACACTCACATGATTCTCTTGCTGCTTATCGAGCAGGATGGCATTTCCTACCAGGATATCCTGAATAGCCTGAAAAGTAAGGTCCATTTGGGCAATATCACCGGCTTTGTCAAAGGTGCCCAGGTAGTAGTGTTTATTTCCCGGAATTTTGCTGATATACTTGATGCTGTCGGGAGTAATGATCATGCGCACCATTTCTATATTGGCTGCGGGAGCCAGGGAAAGCCAAATAATGCTGTCTTTGCGAATGCGAACTGTTGCCTTGAAATCCTGCTTTTCCTCATTGGACTCAAAGTCTACGTTCATCTTCATTCCCAGCCAGTCGAAGGTGAATTCCTCTTTAATGCTCTTCTTGATAATGGACCCGGGAGAATAGTTGCGCAGCGGTTTTCCCTTGGCTGTCCTCTTCACGTTGGTGCAGGAGGCCAGAGTAAGGACGATCAACACCAAGGTAAATCGCATTGCTGTATGAGCGGTTCTATTCATAAAACTGCTGATCCTCCAGTTTTTTCATGAGCATTTCTGATCCCTGACCGGTATCGGATGCACGTTGCCAGAAATACACTGCCTCTTCAATGCGGTTGAGTTTGAATAATACATCTCCATAATGCTCCAAAACCTCACCGCTGGTATTGGGTGTGGTATCAACGGCTCGTTTAATCCAACCCAGTGCTTCTTCGTATTTGCCCTGTTGAAACAGCACCCATCCATACGTATCTTGAAAAGAGGGTTGTCCGGGTTGTAGTTCGTTGGCTTTTTTCGCCATTTCCGCAGCTTTTGGAAGGTTATCCTTTCGTATGGACAAATAGTAGGCGTAATTGTTCAGAACAAATACATTGTTGGGCTCGAGAGCCAAAGATTCATCATAGCTCTGATCAGACAGTTGATGCTCTCCTGCGCGGTGGTAAACATCCCCTTCCAAAGAATAGAATTGGGAAGTGAGCGATGGGTTTTCAATGACCAGATTTCTGCCCGATACCAGGGTTTCAATCGCATCGTCAAACTTGTCATTTTCTCCCTGCGCCATACCCAGGTACAGGTATAAGTCGGGCTGTACCGGAAACAGTGTGATAGCCTCTGCGGCCTCAGTTTCCAGGGCATCCCAATCGCGCAGTTGGGCTTCCAGTGCCAGCAACTGCGACCAAATCATATTTCGCGACTGGTCGTGTTTTACGGATTCACGGTATTTGTCGCGCGCTTCTACAAACTTGCCTTCGGCGAGTAAAAAATCACCGTACATGGCATAGGACTTTGCCTCATCGGGATGCACCTTTTCAGTGATTTCCAGCAATTCGTAGGCACGGGTGAGCATGAGCGGATTGAATTCGGAGATGCTGTAGAACTTCAGGAGCACATTGATCTTCTGGTCGATCATAACTTCGGGCGATTCGAAGGCTTTCTTCATCGCTTCGTAAGACTTGTCGTCTTCACCTTTTGCCGCGTAGTATTCCGACAATTGCAGGTGTAAAATACCACTGTCGGGATCAATGGCGCGCATCCGGTCGAAGGTTTGCAGGGCCGCATCCGTGTTACCGCTTTCCATATAGAATTGGGCCAGCATAGCCAGGTAGCGGATTTCCTGAGGGTACTCGGCAATCAATCGCTCCATTTCGGCCATGGCCGCATCGGTCTTGCCTTGCTGAAGGTACAATTGCTGTTTTTGGAAACTGAGCTCTTCGGAAATTCCGATGCGTTTTTCCAGTCGGTCATATACTTTAATCGCCTCGTCGTATTTTTCCTGGTAAAGAAGGACACTGGCTAATTCAAAGTACGTTTGTACATCATCGGGGTTCAGCTCACTGCATTTGGCGAATGCCTTTTCAGCAGCATTGAGATTGCCCAATTCCAACTCAACGTTGGCCCGCAACAAATGATACCAATAATTGCTCCCGTCAAGCTCCAAAGCCTTGTCAATGTGTGTTTGAGCGAGAGGCGCATTTTTGTTCTGGAACTCATATAGAGCCAGTTCGTAGTACACGGCGTCGTTTTCCGGACTGATTTGCTGGGCTTCCTGAAAGAGGGCGTAGGATTTTTCAGCGTTTCCGATGGCCTTTTGGCCTTGTGCCTCAAAAAAAGCACGTTGAAAGGCCTCGCTCTCCACGTGGCCACCTTTGGAATTGGAAGACAGCTCTTTGGATCCCGAACAGGAAGCCAGCAATGCTGCAAATGCTATGATGATGATTTTATCCGACATGTGATGAGTAGTCACCCAGGCTCACGTCCATGGCTTTGGCCGAGTAGTGAACGAAATTTCCCACCATGGAATTGGTAAAGTTTGCGTTTTTCACCAGGGCGTTTTGCTGAATGATTGAATTGGAAATTACACTGCTTTCAATAACCGATCCGTTTCCAACAGAAACATGCGGACCGATTACAGAGTTCTTTAAAACGACATTTTTCCCAATATAGCATGGCGGAATGATGACTGTATTCTCCAGATTAACAGTTTTTGACACCCAGTCTTTATCCTTGTTGTATTCCAGTATACGCTTATTGGTATGCACCGTGGCATCTTTATTTCCACAATCCAGCCAATCAAGAACGGCTCCGGGTGAGAACTTTAACCCTTTGTTGGTCATATTGCGCAGGGCATCGGGCAATTGATACTCTCCGCCTTTGATCACATCATTGTCGATGAGGTACTGCAACTCATTTTTAAGGTTGTTGCCGTCTTTGAAGTAGTAGATTCCAATCATGGCGAGATCGGAAATGAACTCTGTGGGCTTTTCGACGAAATCGGTAATGACAAAGTTTTGGTCAACCACGACGACACCGAACTGTTCAGGATTCTGGATTTTCTGAACCCATAAAATACCGTCTTTGGACTCATCGAGTTTGAAATCGGCTTTGAACAATGTGTCGGCGAAGGCCACAATCACCGGACCTTCCAGAGAGTCGGCTGCGCAGAGGATGGCATGTGCCGTACCTAGTGCCTGTGCCTGGTGGTAAATGGTTCCTTTGGCGCCCAAACTTTGCGCAATATCAACCAGGTCCTGCTCAATATCGTGTCCGAAATCACCAATAATGAAGGCAATTTCCTCAACCGGGTCGGTGCAGATATTCGAAATATCTTCTACAAGGCGTTGAACAATGGGTTTTCCCGCTATGGGGAGTAGTGGTTTCGGGGTAGTCAACGTGTGAGGGCGCATACGCTTGCCCATACCCGCCATGGGGACGATAATTCGCATATTGTGTTCGTTGTTTGTAGTCTTAACCTACACCGGTGCTTCCAAATCCTCCGGCACCTCGCACGGTATCTTCCAGTTCTTCAACCTCAACCCAAGCGGGTTGTTCGTGTTTCGCAATAACCATTTGGGCAATGCGTTCTCCGTCTTTAATTTCAAAGGGAGTGTTCGAAAGGTTGACAAGCAGGATTTTCAATTCACCGCGGTAGTCGGCATCAATTGTTCCCGGACTGTTGAGTACAGTTACTCCGTGCTTGTAGGCCAGGCCACTGCGCGGGCGAATTTGTGCTTCTGATCCGGGTTCGAGCGCCATGAACAAACCGGTAGGAACCAAGGTTCGCTCCAACGGCCCGAGGGTGATGCTTTCTGAAAGATTGGCTCTCAGGTCCATGCCGGCCGACAGCGTGGTTTCATAGGCCGGAAGCGGGTGGTGAGAGGTATTGACTACTTGAATTTTCATATCTATTTGCCCCACAAAATAACGAGTTAATTCACGGCTGCAAACGGTGAATTGCAAGCACTACTAACCCTGTCCTGTTAACTTTATTTCCCTGTGAATTCAGCTTTTCTTTTTTCGAGGAAGGCTGTTGTCCCTTCTTTGAAGTCTTCGGTTCCGAAGCATTTTCCGAATTCAGCAATTTCGGTGTCATATCCATTTACCCCGTCTTGATATCCGGCGAGGATACTTCGCATAGCGGCAGCGACGGCTACGGGTGAGTTTTTACACATGGATTGGGCCATGTTTAAGGCATTCGCCAAAAGGTCTTCGGGAGCAACCACATGGTTGACCAATCCCCACTGAAGGGCTTCTTCTGCCTTGATCATCCCGGCTGTGGTGATCATTTCCATCGCTTTACCTTTTCCCACCAAATGTGCAAGGCGTTGAGTACCCCCATAACCGGGGATTACACCAAGCGATACCTCCGGCAATCCGAGTCGGGCATTGCTTGAGGCGATGCGCACATGGCATGACATTGCCAATTCCAGTCCGCCACCCAGGGCAAATCCGTTCACGGCCGCGATGGCCGGTTTGGATAGGTTTTCCACTTTGTTGAAGAGTTTGTCATGGCCGTCGGCACTAAGTGCCTTGCCTTCTGCAACAGAGAAGTGGGCAAATTCTTTGATGTCGGCGCCTGCCACAAAGGCTTTTTCGCCGCTTCCGGTAATGATGATTGCGCGAATGGGGGCATTGCTGTCGACAGCATCGAGTTCCCTGCCCAGTTCATCAATCGTATCGCGATTCAATGCATTCAATTGCTGCGGACGGTTGATGGTAATAATCCGCACATTTTCACGGTCCTCAATGAGGAGGTTTTGATAATCCATAGTCTCTAAAATCTTCGGCCAAAGTTAGGGATTTTGGTGGCTGAGAGGGGGCGTTCAATGAACTTGCGATTTTCCGGCCAGATGATATGTAGATAATGCGAAGCGATGCAGGAATGAAGTTCAAAAACTGTGGTTATCATGTGGAGAGCAGTGCAGCGCATGTAAACGTTTGTAATTTGTTTTAGCTGTTTTTTAATCAAGGAAAGGGCGGAAACACCCTAGAAATCAGGATTTGTGAGAATATTTCAAATTATGGGATGACCATCCTTAAATTTATTTTGTTTAATTTTGGGATAGCGATACCAAAATTTGACAAATGGGTTTTGACAAGAGTGTTTTAAGCAGGAGAATTCAAGATGATAACACCTGGTGGAGTGAGAATAGAATCCCTTTTTATCAGGAGTACAGTAAGAGGAGGTACTACAATGGGTTTTTTGATCTGGTGCTACAGGATTTTCCTCACCGGGCAGTGGTATTGATGGGGCCTCGTCGAATTGGGAAGACGGTGATTATGTATCAGGCTATACAGGACCTTATTGACAAGGGAATTGATCCAAAACGCATCTTTTATTTCAGTCTGGATACACCCATCTACACGAACATCCCCCTTGAAGAATTGATCTACGATGGATTGGAGGTGCATAGCATGAGCATGGAGGATTGCTACTTTTTTTTCGACGAGATTCAATACCTCAAGGATTGGGAAATTCATCTTAAATCACTTGTCGATAAAAACCGAAATTCCAAATTTGTTGCCAGCGGAAGTGCTGCTGCGGCGCTCAGGATGAAGAGTATAGAAAGTGGAGCCGGGAGGTTTACCGATTACTTTCTTCCCCCGCTGACTTTCGCTGAGTATATCGATTTGAACGGGTTCAATGACCTGCTATCCGAGACCGAGGTCGATTTTAACGGTCCACGGCTATTTTACAAGTGCGATGATATTGACTCCTTTAACAGTCACTTCGTTGACTACATCAATTTTGGAGGATTTCCTGAAATCGCGCTAAGCGCTGACAAGGTTAGGAATCCCGAAAGGATTATTCAAAAGGATATTACGGATAAGGTGATTATGAAAGACTTACCGGGGCTGTTTGGAATCGAGAATACCCTCGAATTGCAGCAGTTCTTCAACGTGCTTTCCTACCGAACAGGAGAGGTTCTTGATTATCAAAAGGTGTCCCAGGAAACCAAGACGGACAACAAGACCATTAAAAAGTACATCAAGTACCTGGAAGCTGCATTTTTAATAAAAGTCTTGCATCGCGTGGATATTACGGCAAAACGATTTAAGAATATTACACAATTTAAGATTCACCTGACGAACCCCAGTTTGTACACCGGACTGTTTGGCAGAGTTGAATCGGAAGACGAGCGATTTCCTCACCTCGTGGAAACGGCTGTTTTCGCCCAATTCCTGCATAGGGAACATGAGTATTTGAGGTATGCCAATTGGAAAAAAGGAAAAGACGAGGGAGAAGTCGATCTTATTCAGATCAGCAAGAATTTTCAGGAAGTTCAATGGGCAGTTGAAGTCAAGTGGTCGGATAATCCCAAAGCGGGTAAATTGAAACAATTCATGTCGCGCAACAAGCTGGCCAAGGGTGTTATAACGACCAAAACCCGGTTTGAAGACCATGAGGATTTGTTGATAGTCCCAAACAGTATCTATGCATACGTGGTAAGCAAAAATGCCCTTTCAAAGCTTGATGAGGAAATCAACAATTAGACAAGCCCCCGGGTATTATTAAAGTATTGTAACTCCAACATGGATAGGCTGTTACATTAAAAAGGCCACCGGTTATGGTGGCCTTTCTTGCTATATCATTTGGCGAATGCCTATTTTCCTTGAACAAACGCGTGGTTGAGCAACTCAGACTGGCCATTGCGAACCACCATGCGATAACTTCCTGCTGCCAAATCTGCGGTATAGATCGTAGCATTTTCATCGGAAATACGTTCCTGCTTCACGAGTTGTCCGGCGGTGCCGTACACGTAAACCATAGCACCGCGCATAGCCGCTCCTCCTTGCAATTGGAGGTAATCAGTCATTTGGATAACGGTGATTTGCTCTTCGTTTTCTTCCACAGCGTTGAACTCCTCAACGGTGAATTCTATACTGTGCTGAGCCGAGCATGCGGCGTTTTCGGCAATAACGGCTACGGTATAGACTCCCGCCGATTCGAAGGTGTACTGCATGATATCCGTTCCCGAAACTGCGGTACCATTGACGGTCCATGCGAAGTTGTCGGCGTTTGAAGCATTCGCATCGAATTCAACTGTTGCTTGTCCGTTGATCAACACCCCTGTTGCTACGTTGGGTTCGATAGCTGCATTAATAGCATTGGCATCCGCCAAATCAATAGTGTATGTGAACGCCGAACAGACCGAATTCAATTCCACAGAATAAACTTGTCCGTCCAAACCGGCAACCATGCTCTCTCCAGAAACCAAAGTCTCGCTGAGGATGAGCGTGTTGTTGGCATCCAGTATGCTGTAATTGTAAACATCAGCATTGGTAGCGATAGTGATGATTCCCGATCCTTCTTCATTGCACCATGCAGTCAAACCGCTGGCCTGAGCTGTTTCCTGAGTGGGTTGATCGATATACACACTTTGGCTCGTTGCCGGACAAAGGGTGTTCTCACCGGTAATCACAACGGTATAGTTTCCAAATGCGAGGTTTTCGATTGTACTGCTTTCCACGTCTTCATGGATAGCAACCACGTTGTCCAGCTCGTCGATCCAGGTGTAGGTGAATACTCCCTCTCCCGACGCATTGGCTGTGATTGAGGCGTTATCGTCGCCATAGCAGGCGAGTGGTGAAACATCCATTTGGGCTGGTCCCGACACGTGAATCAAGAAACGAATTCCGTCTTCAGCTTCGGCAGCAAACTCAAAATTGGTGTCCTGATCGAGAACCGTCATTTGGCCATTGGTGAGGTCTTCGATTACCAGACAAACGCCCTCTGGAATTTCGTCCCAATCGGTGATTTCAAAGGTCATGTTTTGCGCTACAGGCGACTTAAACTGAACCGGAATGGTTGTGACCTCTTCGAATCCGGGGATGTTGTTAACACTGAGGAACATTTCATCTGCACTTTGAGTTGAAAGTCCTACTGATTGGTTCATTGAATTTCCTCCGAGATGAAGTGCATCACGATTGCTATCGAAGGTGTGACTCATATTTTCGTCCAACACAATGTAGCAGTAGTCGCTTGAAGAAGCACTTGTCACCTTCATTCCCAGAACCGGCAATTCGAGCAATTGTCGTTCAAACAACGAAGCTGCCTGTGTTTTTGAAGCCTCGTTGAAGTTCAATGTACCACCTGCGCCATCAACTTTCACCCAGAATGATTGTCCGGAGGCAATGACCTCAGAAGCAGTACCTGTCCCTGAAACTGCATCATAGAAGATGTAGTTTCGTGTTCCGTTAAATCCGTCACCGTCATGCACGTAGTAGGTAGAACCTATTCCCGACGAGGCGTTGTACACATCGGTCCAGCTAATGGCACTTGGATACACATTGGAAACAAGGTTCCAACCATCATCGGTGAGCCCGTTGTTGGAAGTGAAGTTGAGGTTGAGGGTGACATCTCCTTTTTGGAAATCACCTGTTGCATCGATATTCTGAGCAGCCGTTTCCAGATAAACCAGGTATCCGAATTGATGGTCGAGAGCTTCAGCAGTGTTCACCGGAGCGGTAAAACCCTGGTCAAGATCACCCGAAGCTGACTCATCATAGTGGTAGACGTTGATAAACGGATAATCAGCGTATTCATAGTCCGCACCAGTAAATCCTGTGGTCGTGATTTCGTTGTCCCAATCGGAGATGGTGGTATTCATCAATCCGTTACCCAGGTTCATCCAAGTTTGCTGTGAGCCTGGCGCGATATAGCGCTGAAGAGTAATAGTGCCTCCGGTAACGTCGGCGCCTGTTTTTATTTCTGCGATTGCCCCGGTTCCGTTGGCGTCTGAAAGGAGCGTGAACGGTTGCGAGTTGATGTCGTATGTTCCCAATTCAGGGTACAATGCGCCATGGATGGTAACGGTATTGGCCTGAACCACAGATCCAGCTTCTTTGTTGACCTCAACATTATAAAAATCGCTTGCTGCGGTACCCCCAAGAGATTGGGTGGCAGCAGTACCTTTGAAGATAACTGAGCCGGTTGCAGCGCTGAAGTTGGCGTTGTTGGTCCAGTTACCGGTAAGCATGATAGCTTCGGAAGCCGATACATTCAATGTTCCTTCACCATAGGTTCCGTGACCAATTTGCAGATTCATCATGGACACATCGGTGTCGAGCGTCACGGTTTGGCTATTGGTAATGAAAGCTTCTTTATAAGGATTAAAGATAACCTCATAGCCATTTCCGATACCCGCTGATGGATCCGTATTCCAAACAGCTCCGCTTGCCACTCCGCTATCCACGCTGTAGTAGCTGGCCGGTGTTCCGCATTGGGTCATGGTGAAATCGTCAAACTGTAAATCGTCGCACGCCGTGGCGTCGTATTCGAAATAGATACCCATATGCGTTCCGGTGCTGTAGGTATTGTCGGTGGGGCAGCCACTCAACGTGAGAAGCATATCGAAACCACCGTCGTTATCGACCTTGATGTACCAGGTATTGGTTTCAGTGTGAATCACCTCAAAGCCGACTGTGCTGCCTGCAGTCCAGGTGTAATTCGTACTGTTGAGTACAGCTCCCGCACTACCATTGTCCATGCGTACCAGTGCCAATTCACCGTTGGTGGTGATGTTATTGTCGAACGTAAGTGCATAGCCATTGGCAATGCTGAGATCGCCATTATCAGCAACCAGCCAGATCCATACGCGGTTGTTTGCATCCGGTGCCCAGGTGCTGTTGTTC
>JAGQVX010000079.1 GCA_020437755.1 Flavobacteriales bacterium | reverse complement strand
GCTTCATTCTTCCTGGGCTATGTATCCAATACCACGCACAGTAAGTATGTGCTGATGGTCGTTAAGGTCTAGTTTTTTGCGGAGTGCATTGATGTACACATCGATTACAGCCGTATTGTATTCGAAGTGGATATCCCACACATCCCGAATGATATCCTTGCGTGTACACACTTCCCCTTTGTGCTTCAAAAGGTAGTGCAACAGATCAAATTCCTTTTGAGTGAGCTGAATTTCATTAGATCCCTGCATCACTTTATGCGCAGAAGTGTCGAGCGATATATTACCCCAGTTAAGGATAGGGTCGGCGGCTTCGGCAGATCTAAGTTGCACATGTATGCGTTCCAGCAATTCGTTGAAGTGGAAAGGTTTACGAATGTAGTCGTTGGCTCCGGTACGGAGGCCGGTTATAGCTTCCTGAGGGGTGTCTTTGGCTGTAAGAAAGATAATGGGAGTTTCGTGGTTCGATTTGCGATATTCCGCGCACAATTCTATCCCTGTCATGCCGGGAAGCATCCAATCGAGTAGAAGAAGATCATAGCGTCCGTTCAGCGCCATCTGAAGACCGCGATTGCCATCCAGACACACATCGACCTGATAAGATTCTTCTTCCAGACCTTGTTTCAGGAACGAGGCGATTCCGGGTTCATCTTCTACAACGAGGATTTTCATGCGTCAAAGGTCAGCATGAAAAGCTGGATATATGAAAATGACGTCTTAAAATTTGCTTAAAATGCGCGATTCGTCACGTTGTCATTTGCCGAATGGCGGCATTTATAACAGTTAGCAGCCGCACAATTCAATCACAATCACCCGCGCTGCTTTGAGCTGAAGGAGAACCGAATTGTAGCGCTTCAGCTCGAAAGGGGATAGCTTTTCCCTGCGAAGATAGAGCGCTCCATACTCGTCGATAAGGGCTTCTACGGGTTGGTCGGAAAAAGAATATATCTCCAATCTGCAGCCTACTTCTTGCCCCACGGGATAGTACACTTTTGAGGCACCTCCAATCCAGGTCGTGTCGGCGGGTTCAAGGGGTGAGTGGACATCCATAAAGTAGTCAGTTTTGACCAGGACACGCACCAGGCGAATCGAATGCATTGCAGCGAGTTCTACTGCATGGCCAGACGTTTCATCGAATGACCAGGGGGGAATGGGTAGCTTGGAATTGCGGGAATAAGGGAAGCGGTCAATGATCCGGTCATAAATGTAAATGGCCTCCTGAGCGCCATAGCGACTGAAAAATTCATGTTCGAATGCTGTTCTTGCCGGCACACCTTCCGCTTCAATGAGTGTGGTATCGAAGGGTAAAAAACGCTCCTCGCAGTCTTTCACCCAATATTGAGAAGACAGGAATCCCGTATGCTGACCATCGGAAGTGTGATAGGTGATTTCTATGGCCCAGTCGCGGCCATCAGCGCAGGCAAACAGGGGTACTATAGTGGAAATCAGGACTAGAATTTTTTTCATGATCCGCCATTCGGCAAATGGTATGCCAGTTTCAGGACGAATATACGTCGGATTTCAGCAAGTCAACTTCCATTTCCATCTCGTGCAACGTGTCAATTTCGCTACAACAATCCCGCATGGTAGTGCTCCACTCTTTTGCCTCGGGCGGTAATTTACTCCCCATGTTTTCCCATGTTTCGCGATTCGGCCATTGAGCGTAAGCGACATATTTCAGTTCGCCAACCCGATGAATTCTCGAGCCCAGACTACCTTCGTATTGATAAATCAGCCGGGTTAGTTCGGTCCACGATTTCAGGAGTTCTTTTTCTCGTCCGGGTTTGACCGTAAAAGTGTATAGAGCAGCAAACATATTTTAAGGTGTTAGGTTAAGAAAAGACTTGGGATGGGCGATGGATAATTGGTCGAATTCGGCTCCAAACACTTCTTTGAATTCGCGCGAAAAATAGCGCGTTTTTGGTCCCCACACCTCCAACAGGAAGAAATCCGATCCATATAGAATCTTCTTCTTGGTGTAGTCGACCTGGCGATCATAGAAGTCGGATTTGAATTGTTGAAGTGCATCTTTGATCGAAACATAGTCTGTACCATCAGCATCGGTGCGCCAGATGGTGTTGCCGTTCAGATCTTCAGAAATACTGAACGCTGATAGATCAGTGTAGGCGTTGGGATAGGCCGGATTTCGAATGATTTCAAGGATGTGAAAGGTCCAATTGTCTATGAGTCCGGTGTTTTGAAATAAGTCCCAAAGTCCTGTGCGCAAGTCGTCGGGAATGTCGGGCCGCAAGTACATATACGTTTCTCTTTTGCGGTAGGCTTTTTTGGCTTGGTCGCGAGCTATTTCGGGAACTCTCTTTAAGGAGTCATAGAAACGTTGAACAGTCACTTTTTTGGGAAGCTCTTTTCGAACGTATTCCATAATTTCCGAATCACCGCCAAAATGCGCAAAGTTGATACGCAGATTGGGGTACTTGCTCATGACCTCTTTCCACAAGTTGGGATGATTGAGTTTGTAGGCCCGTTCGCGAATGGCTTCACCAGCTTTCAATCCGATTACATCCAACTTGAATTTAACAATGCCGTCGGCAGGTTTGGGTTGAACGCGGTCGTCGCGGTAGTACTTTCCATTGATTTTCACCGAATTGGTGAGACAAGCAAATCCGGCACGCGAACAGTGAACAGTGATGGGTATTTGTTCACGCTCACACCAAGCAAATATTCCCTCTTGCTGGGCAGTCCCCATATAGACCTTGTCGAGTGGAGTATACCCCAAATTGCAGTAGATCTTTAATCCTTTGAAAAGTGGATTGGGTCCGCTGAGGTTGGCTTTGATTTCGGCTTGAACATCTACGTTTTGTTCGTACATGTTTTGACGGGGATCCATGTTATAGAAAGGGAGCACATTGGGATCATTTTGAGCCAGGGTTTGGAGCTGATTGTATTGCACCAAGTAGTTTTCCCTTGAAAACAGCAGGTTATCTGCCAAACCCGAGTTGTCGATCCGTTTTTTAAGGTCGTTGATCCCCGCACGTACGTCGGTCATGTCCTGAATGAGTTGGTCGGCTTCTCCTGCAGGGAGTTCACCTTTCTTCTTCAGTTTTTCGACGCGGTTGATCAACGCAGCGAGTGCAGCGCGCAATAAAGTTAATACCAATTTGATGCGTCGTTTTATTTCTCCACCGGCTGCTTTTCCGGTGTAATCGGTATCAACGTAAGACATGTCCATAAGAAGAGGTGTGAGGACAATCGGGTCGTCGTATTGGTTTTGGAGGTAGGTGCATACCTCTGATGCGCTGGGGCGGTTGGCAATTACGATGATTTCACGAAGCCGACCTACGGCAACCATCAGTTTGCGGGCATTTCCTCCTTGTTGTACATTGACCGATTTTAGCAGAATGAGCAAATCAACCAGCTCTCGTTGGAGGAGGTCACCATTGAAAAGGTGGCAATGGATGTCGTAGCGCAATTGTGGCATAGCCTGAGGTATTCATGTTATTGTTCAAACATAGCCAATCCAAAGGACAGTTGGCAATACCCGAAACTGGTGATCATTTGGCGAATGCCAAAAACCCATTGAAATTTACTCCAGACTTCCATATCCGTGCCTCGAGGATCACTTGTGGGTGTAGATGAGATGCCCGATTGGTATCCGGTTTAAAGGGAACAATGCATTATTTTCGTGGTATGAAATTACAAATGATTGAAGGGAGTGGGATCGTAGATGCCGTGCTTTTGGCACCGCATTCCAATGATTTTCTGACAGAGCGCCGGGAACAGTTATCGTTTGGCTTTGAGGGGATTCCCGGGGATCGTCATTTTGGCTACACGAAGAAGGCCGGTGGACGGGATGCGCACTATCCGAGGGGAACAGAGATTCGAAACAGTCGTCAGTGGTCGGCTGTTTGTCCGGCGGAACTCTCCCGCATAGCCAGTCGCATGGAGATTGCGCATCTGGAGCCTGAATGGATAGGAGCTAACCTTTTGATATCTGGAATTTCACGATTGAGCATGCTTCCACCATTTAGTCATTTGAGATTTATTCGGAATGGCGAGGAAGTGGCCGTTTTGGTAGTTTCGGAGCAAAATATGCCATGTAAGTTTCCGGATCGTTTAATCCAACGATTTTCACCCACGGTGCCCGGAATGGGATTCGCCAAGGCCGGAATGGGATTGCGTGGATTGGTAGGTTGGGTGGACAGGCCAGGCGTCATTTGCGTAGGCGACAACGTAAAGGTTGAGGTCCCCGTGGTTCCGCCCGATTTGCAGGCTATGAGGGGGTGATGGGAAGGGTGCTGCGGGTTTAGTGATTTGATTGCGAGAGGATTGTAGATGTGTGGCGGTCTTTATGGATCTGTTTCTTAACAAGGTAGATTAATAGCTGAATGTGTCTAATCCCATATATAGGGCTCAACGTAGTCTACCGAGTATTCTTGAAGGAATCGAAGATATTCTGTCTGAAAAGTGACTTTAGCATGGTGTGCTTGTTGGTTTTCGATATAAGTTGTGAGTTTTTTCAAGTCTTTCTTGCTGACAGAAAAGGATGCATAACCTCTTTGCCATTGAAACGCTCGATATTCCGACCCTTTGGATTTTAGCCAGAGTGTTGAGTTGACTTTTACGTGTTTAACTAGGGATGATACTGAAGAAGTATTGGAAATCTGGCAAAGTAAGTGGATGTGATCCTGTATACCACCAATGGTTATCAGGTGGCATTTCTGATTAGAGCATATTCCTGCGATGTAAGAATATAGAGATTTTTGGATTGAAGGTTCGATTACTGGACGCCTGTTTTTTGTGCTAAATACAATGTGAGTATAGCATTCTGATATTGTTTTTGGCATGTATGTGTATTTGGCTTTTATGGTGCGAAGTTTTAATCTTCAACGAGTTTTATAACTTAACTGGAAGACTACTTTGTAGCTGTTGAGATTTAGAGTGTGGGTGTTGGATAATTCACCATGCCCTGAAGGGGCATAACTATATAGGCCCGCGTGAAACGCGGGTTTAGTTCAGGTCCCTAGTGAATCAAGTGCCCTGAAGGGGCGCAACATGAAGGTGATTTATGATTCGGAGGTGAAAAGAATGGGTTCAATTGTTCATCCTAGCATTGGCAAAAGATGTTTCGCCCCTTCAGGGCTCTGGACGTCATATGTATGGTATCCCCCGTACTTCGTACGGGGCTAAAAAGTTAAGCCCCTTCAGGGCTTTAGCTAGGATGAATGTAGAGTAGAACAAGGATTAACTGACGCTTGTGATTTGCAATTTCCGGCTACACCACAAATCGAACCTCCTTCAATATTTTAAAATCAGCATCCCTTGTTCCACATAGAACCAATTCGTTCAATCATTGAACATTTAGGATATTGAGGAAGTATTAATGAGGTGTTTAAAGCAATATGCACTCCTCAAACGAAAATTGAGAGGTTGAATTTATTGTATTGGTGTCGATCACACCCGCCTGAAAATCGCAAATCCATTTCACCCACTTATGATGCTAACCGATATTGTACTTGTGGACATCGTTGTTGTCTCGTTCGATGCCGTTTTTTACCACGCGCATCTTGGATGCCAGGGCAGCAAAATCGCCATTGTCGGTTTGAATCAGTTCATGTAGAGCATCATCATCATTGTCGGCTGCACGTGCCACGAGTGCCAGCAAATTCAGATCGTATTTTTTCAACCAGAGAATTGCATTGGGGTCACCCTCGGCTCCGCGAATCAGAGCCATGAGGTGTGGGTGATTGTTGTCCATGAGCCACTGTCGGGCTTCTTCCCGATTGTTAAGCGCGAAAGCGAAGACGCCCAGTTCCGCATAGCCATTTTGCATAAGCCATTCGCGTATTTGCTGATTTCCGGTGATTGCCTCACCCCAGGCCAGTATGATTTTCGCCGGATATTCGAGTTTCATGGTGCGAAATTAGGCAATCCGTGAATTTGAAAAAGGATATTGCGCTACGTATCTTTAGGGGATGAATAAGATAGTTTTTATTGTCGTTTCTGTGTTGTGGAGTGTTGTGGCACAAGGCCAAATGGCTGATCGCGTATTCCTGAACGGAAAAATTTATACTGCAGATGAATCCCAGAGTTTTGCCCAGGCAATGGCGCTTTTAGACGGCATTATAATTTATATCGGCAATGACCAGGACGTTCAGGTTTATATAGGAGACGCTACGCTGGTGACCGATCTCTCTGGAAAACTCATTTTACCCGGTATGCACGATGTGCATATTCATATACTCGAAGCCGCCGCGGAGACTGGAGATATTTGTTCCTTGGATCCATGGGCATGGACTGTTGCGGATTTAGCACAAGAGCTCGCCAATTGCAATCCGCAACCGAATGCCAATGGATGGATATTCTCCTGGGGTCATTCCATTTTTACTATGCTAGAAGACAACGCCAATCCACGGGAAGTTCTAGATAGCTATTTTCCGGAGATTCCGGTGGCCGCGATGGAGGAAACTTCTCATTCCGCATGGGTCAATTCTGCGGCCCTGGAGGAATTGGGAATTGATGAGAATACACCTGATCCTGATGGCGGTCATATTGTTTTGGAGGATGGAATTCCTAATGGTATTCTTTTGGATGCCGCAGGAGATATGGCTTTCAACGCGGTGTTTGCTGCCAATAATGCATTGGCTCAAGATTATTATAATGGTATGGTGAATTTTGGCTTTCCGGCTTTGGCTGAGAATGGCATTACTTCAATATGCGAAGGTCGTACCTATTGGAAGCGGGGCTATATTGATGTGTGGCAGGACCTTTACACTAACAACGAATTCACAGCTCGTGTTGTACTGGCTCCCTGGGCATATCCTGAAGATGATAATGAAGAGCTGATCAATGCACTGACCGAACTCTATGATGAGGGGGACGACATGCTGCGGATTACCCAAATCAAAGCTTATCTGGATGGTATAGCCATTCAAGGTACCGCAGCGTTGGATCAAAACTACGTGTACAACTTTGGTTGGCCCTTCTATCAAGGGCTTAATTACTTCAGTCTGGAGCGACTGGAATTGTTGATTGCCACGTTGGAGCCTATGGGGTATGATTTTCATGTACATGCAATAGGTAATAGAGGGGTGAAGGAGGCATTAGACGCCATTGAAGGAGCTCGTGATACCAATGGCGATCTGGGTGCTCGTCACCGGGTAACCCACCTGGAAATTGTCAATGAAGAGGAGTTCTCTCGTTTCGCTCAATTGAATGTGACCGCAGATATGCAAGTTTCAGCCAACTGGACTCAACCCAATCAATGGTCCTTCAACGAAGATTATATAGGTGCGGAATTATCCCAAAACTATATACCACTACGTTCGGTGGCTGAGGCTGGCGCACGGGTGACACTAAGTAGCGACTGGGATGTATCAACAATGAATCCATTTCGTAGTATTCAAAATGCCGTCACACGGGCTCCGCAAGAGCTACCATCGGTCATGGACGCCGTCGATGCGCACACCATCAACTCAGCGTATGTGATGCGGCATGAACACTTAACAGGTAGTCTGGAAGTTGGGAAAGTGGCCGATCTAATTTGCGTTGATCAGGACATATTTACCATACCGCAGAATCAGATTGCCAGCACAAATGTCACGTTGACCATGGTCTCGGGTGAGGTAGTTTATGAAAATGACGATTTCCCCCAATCCGTTGAACAGCAGGTGTCTGAAGGCCAAAATCTGGATGTCAGGCCGCAGGTTACGCAGGATTATTGTCATGTTTATTTCGACCCTGGGTCCTACACTTCAATAGAGGTTTGGTCGGCAACAGGAACGTTGATGGAGAAAAGAACAATTAACCCCGAGCTCAATTCGATTCAAATTGATGTGCGTGGGTGGGCCGAAGGTATGTATGTCGTCATGGCCATTGGGGAGAAACGGGAAGGTAAGACTCGAATGTTGGTTTATCGGTGATGCTAGGCTTTATAAATCAACCTACTCAGCTTCCGGGGGTCAAACACTTCATTGGCTAAATCCTGAATGTCGGTTGCGGTAATGGATTCAATACGTTTAAACACCTCATGCAGCGGATCAACCCTGTCGTAAAGCATGTAGCTCTTTCCAAGCGCAAGCATGGTACCCACGCCGCTGTCCTGCGACAAGGCCAATTGTCCGATCAATTGTTGGCGCGCATCGTGCAATTGCGTGGGACCTAACTTCTTTTCACGCAATAACTGGAGCTCCCGGTCTACCAATTTCAAGGTTTTGTTGAGGTATTTATTATCGGTTCCAAGGTAAATCTGAATAATCCCCGTTTCACCGTAGGCGGTATAGTTGGATTCGATGTTGTAGGTGTATCCATACTTCTCCCGTATACTTAAACTCAACCTGCTATTCATTGCTGGTCCGCCCAGGTAATTGTTAAGTAGCACAAGGGTCATTTTCCGCTCGTCGTCATTTCCCATGGTCTCTCCACCTACGATACAATGGGTTTGAAAAACATTCTTTTTCAGTTCTATTTCACGGGGTTGGTATCCACCAAATGGTTTTCGCGTATCCTCGGTCGTTTCCGATGCAAAATCGCCCAAGTGTTTGAGCGCCAGTCGCTTGATCTGTTCAATGCTGTGACTCCCTACCGAACTGAATACCATTTGATCGGCCCGGTATCGACGTCCAATCAGATTAAAGATATCGGTCTGACTGAGTGATTTTACACTTTCTTCCGTGCCTAAAATGCTCTTTCCCAGGGGGTGTCCGTCGTAAATCAACTCCTCAAAGTCATCAAAGATCATCTCACCCGGACTATCCAGATAGGAATTGATCTCGTCAATAATGACTTCTTTCTCCTTCACAATTTCCTTTTGGGGGAAGGTGGAGTTGAAGGTAATATCAGCTATGAGTTCCAGAGCCCGTTCGAAATGGTGATTCAAAAACGATGCGTAAACCCATGTTTCTTCCTTGGTGGTGTAAGCATTAATTTCTCCTCCCACCCGATCCAGGCGGTTGAGGATGTGAAACGTTTTGCGCTTGTGTGTCCCTTTGAATATCGAGTGCTCGATGTAATGTGCCAATCCATGCTCATGCTCCAACTCGTCTCGCGATCCGGCATTGATCATCAACCCGCAATGACTAACCTCGCGATTGGTTTGTTTGTGAATACATCGGATACCGTTGGGGAGCGTAAATGTGTGGAATTCCATGAAATAGAATTGGGGCGCAAAGGTAGCCAACTTCCCCGTTGAAAATGCAATAGCACTGAAGGAGGTAAAAGTTTCTGAAACCCTTAGCCTTCCTATATCGTACACGCGCACATGGGGTCGAAGTGTATGAATGATGTGATTGCAAGACAACGGATGCTACTGTCGCTAGTCGCGATGGTTGCTTTTTCATTGTACACCAATGCACAGTTTACCAACGTTGCAGCTACAGCAGGACTCGATCGGGGCGGTGCAAAGGATGGCGGTATGGCCTGGGCTGATTTTAACAATGATGGTTGTCTGGATTTGCTCATGAACACCAACAATTCCTCAGGCGACAGTCGATTGTATCAGAGCGACTGCGGCTCACCTCCTGCTTTCATGGACGTCACAGCCACCTTGGCCCCCGATCTGTTATCGGAAACCTGTGAACGTAGCGCGGTTTGGGGTGATTTCAATAACGACGGCTACATCGATTTTGCACGCAACAAGGCTTACAAAGTAGAGATTTATGAGAACCAAGGTCCCGGAGCAGCCACACCCTGGAGTTTTAACCTCGTGGGAGAAGTTACATCTTTGTCGGGCGGACTGAATGTGGAAGGCATGGCATGGATGGACTACAATGGAGATGGGTTTTTAGATCTTGGACTTGAGAATCACAACTACGGCTTTGATTTGCTCCTGAATCCGGGAGATTGCACGGCCAACTTCTATCATGCCACACCCAATGCCGATCCGCTTGGTCTGCCCACTAGTGCCACAGATGGGGACTACATGGCAACTTGCGATTACAACAATGATGGGTGGGTAGATGTTTTGGCACGAAAACGTGATCAGCTGGATTTGTATCGCAATGATGGCGGTACGTTTACCCAAATGCAGGACATCGACCAGGCCAGCAATTCAAAGAAGGGTGGGGTGGTGTTTTGTGATTTCGACAATGATGGAGATTTCGATCTGTATTGGTCGAGCAATGGAACCAACCAGATTTGGGAACAAACCGGATTGAATAGCGGAACCTTCGTGGCAACCGGCGAACCTGAGAGTTCATCGGGTGTATCTATTTCCAGCAATGTAGATGGATGCGGTTGTGGTGATTTGGACAATGACGGCGATTATGATTTAGTGCTGATCAACAATAGTGGCACCAGTTATATTTTTGAGAATGCTTCCACGCCATCGGCATGGTCTTTCTTTCAAAACAACAATGGATTCAACGTGGCCGGGAACGGCGAAGGCGTGGCGCTTGGTGATTATGATGCAGACGGCGACCTGGATATGTTTGTCAATAAGAATGGAACGGCCAATCAGCTGTGGCAAAATGCTACCGATGACGATCATTACCTCATGGTTGATGTTCTTCTGGATTTAAAGGCCGGATTCACCCGATACGATAGTGGAGCCACGGCACTTTTGAAAAGTGCGGATGGCAGTGTTGTGAAGGCAGGAATTACCGATAGTCAGACCAGCTTCGGTCATGGCTGCCAGAAGCCCGGTCGCATGCACTTGGGATTACCTGATGGGCCGAATGTGGAATATCTCCTGGAGATAGGTTACACGTCAATCGGAGGCAGTAGAGTGGAAATAGATACTTTGATCACTCCTGCCGATTACACAGGAGATGTCTTTACTGTGGTAAGCAGTGATTTTGGCAGCGTATCGGGCGATGGGCTTGGGTGCAATTTACTGCCGCTTGGTATGGTCGATTTTCAAGCCACTCAGGCCGAACATTCCATTGCGCTCAGCTGGAAGTTGGCCGGTTCGGATGGGGTATCCACCTATCAGCTGCAGCATCGTGTGGAGAACACACCATGGGAGATGATATATGAAGATCAGCCCGTTGGATCAGGTGAGGTTCAACATGCTCATACCTATTTGAATCCGGTAAGTGGCATTCACTATTTCCGATTGATGGAAAAGGATATTAATGGGGAGTTCATCGTACTCGGTACACGAAGCGTCGAGTATAGGCCCTTGCACATGGAATTGCAGGTTTTCCCAAATCCGATAGGACAGGAGTTGCAGCAAGTCATGTGGAGTGTCTCGGGTATTGAGCGTGATGAAATGCTCACCCTTGAGGTAATGACCAGCGAAGGCAAAGTAATCCACTCCCAAAACCTGTTGCCCCGCGATACGTTCCTGTCCTCACGCCTGGCTGATCATTGCTGGGCGTATCCTGGCATCTACCTGATCAAGGTAAGTCAGGGCGCGCACTTCCTTCTGGAGCGTGTGGTAGTGAAGTAGGGTGGGATTGGCGTGTTGTACTTGGGAAATATTGCGATTTCCAAGAGTTTTGACATAGTTGAGTCTGTTTGTTGACAAACAAGTGCTTTCCTTTCTCGATCTCGGCTTTCACCCCGCTCTCTTCTCCAATCTCCTTATATTTGACCATGCAATCAGCTCTTCGAAATTGGGTGGCGCTTGTCGCTTGTATGGGGTGCTTCTACGTTGGTTTTGCGCAGGACACACGCTGGGAAGTGTCCCATGGCGACTCGGTTCGCTTGGTGACCTCCGGGGGCGAGCTGGTAGTGCAGGGAGAAGAGCGGGTGGCTATTCAGCAAATGGACAGCCAGGGTCAGTGGGTTGAGCTTGCATCCCTCATTGTGAAGTCGCCACACGTGCCCTTTTACAAAGAGGCGTGGTTCCTGGGAATGATTGCTCTGCTATTTGGCTTTATGCTCTATCTCCTTTTCCGATTTTACCTCAATAAAAGCCGTAAGGATGCGATAATGGAGGCGAAACTGGCCAATTTGGAACGTACCGCCTTGCAAGCGCAGATGAATCCGCATTTTATCTTCAATTCACTTAATTCTATACAAAGCTATATTGCCAGCAATGAGAACGATAAGGCCAATCGGTTTTTGGCGAAATTCTCTCGCTTGATTCGCGCAATGCTCAACAACGCCAGGGCTCAGAAGATTACGTTGCAGGAGGAAGTAGACTCGCTTCAATTGTATATGGAGCTCGAGAAAATGCGGTTTAAGGATAAATTTGATTTTGAGATTATCGTGGATGAAGATGTAGATACGCATCTTATTGAATTGCCACCTTTGTTGATTCAGCCCTACCTTGAAAATGCCATTATTCATGGCATGTCGCAAAAGCGCTCACAGGGGAAAATCAATTTGTATTACCTGCAAAAAGGCAAATACCTGGTGGCCACCGTAACCGATAATGGCATTGGGATAGAGCAAAGTAAAAAACTCAAGAAAGACGACTCGCTGCATAAGTCGGTGGGTATGACCATCACGCAAAAACGCTTGCAAATTCTGGACGATGGATCGAAAGATAAGCAGGTCAAAGTGGAGGAGATTAAGGATCGCAAAGGAGAAGTGCTGGGCACCAAAGTGGAAGTAAAGATCAGGGTAGAGTAGGACGGAATCAGCATCGTCGCGGTTTTTTGCTACATTTCATCCCAAATCAACCAGCCATGATACGAGCCATTATTGTCGACGACGAAGAAGATGCCCGTAAAACCCTTCGGGTATTTGTCAATCAGTATTGTCCTAAAATTGAATTGATTGCTGAGGCCGATGGGGTGCAGGATGCCTATCGCAAGATCATGGCCCATGAGCCCGATTTGGTGTTTCTTGATATCCAAATGGACGATGGTACCGGTTTCGATTTACTGGCCAAGTTCCGCAATCCTTCATTTGGCGTGATTTTCACGACAGCCTTCGATGAATTTGCCATCAAAGCGTTCAAGTTTTCGGCTATTGATTATTTACTCAAACCTATTGATCCCGACGAGTTGATAGAAGCGGTGAGTAAAGTGGATGTGAGTAAAGAAGATAATGCAGCGCGCCTGCAGGGGCTGATGGAAAACAAGGGCAAGACCGAAATGGACAGGCTGACGTTGTCTTCTCAGGAAGGGTTGACATTCGTCAAATTGGAAAACATTATGCGTCTCGAATCGGATTCCAACTACACGCATTTCTTTCTGACTACAGGTGAGAAAATAACAGTGCCCAAATCGCTCAAAGAGTACGAAGCCGTATTGCCTGTTTCCCGGTTTTTCCGCACGCATCAATCGCATATTGTAAACCTCAATTACGTAAAGAAATACATCAAAGAAGATGGGGGCTATGTGTTGATGGAAGATGGTTCTGAAGTGCTCGTAGCCCGAAGAAGAAAGGAGGAGTTTATTGCCGTGCTCACGGGACAGTAAGAGTAAAAATTGGGAGCAAGCGGTTCAATGAGTCTATGATCATAGTTCCCCTGTTTTTGTTCTGAGCTCTCACGTTGAAAAGTTCATGAATTACCGGCTGTTGAGCGCGGTCGAAATGAGAATGTGGTGTGGAGAATCTATCCGTGATGAATTTGGCTTCGGCTCCGCTCAGCCACCGGTTTATTGAGGAGAGATTCTTCTGCCAGCATACAAAGTTGCCCGGTTGATATGCTGAATAAGTACGTGTTCCAGTTTTTGATATCCAGATCCATACACCTGTATTTAATCGATTCAGAGAAATACGTACCTTAGGGACGGAAACCTTAGTACTTATCTATTTGTCATGACCAGATTTACGCCTTTCAAGCTCGGGCTGCCTGCAATTCTTGTGGCCCTGATTTCAATTTTTACCTGTTCAAATGCTCGTGCCCAGTGGCTGGACTTCACTGAAGAAACGGATAGCCGCCTCGTGCTGACATCCGTCGCGAATAGCGATGAGGAAGAAAAAGATCATTGGGCCGCCGACTTCAACAACGATGGCTGGACCGATTTGATCGTGGTTCGTAAGGAACCTTTTTCCAACTCGACGCAGCCGGAGAAATCCGACTTGCTTTTGATCAACAACAATGGGGTTTTAGAAGATCAAACCGCTACATACGCCCCGGAATTTATCAGTTCACCTACCTATGCCCGTGATGTTTTTGCAGGAGATTTCGATGGTGATGGATGGTTGGATGTCGTTGTAGCCAATACGTTTGGTCAGCAACCAAAATATTACCGCAATCAGGGAGAAGATGGCGGCGGAAACTGGCTTGGTTTCATAGATGAATCAGCTTCTCGATTTCCCTTGCTTACCGAAGATACGCCGCTCATCTGCGCTGTTTGGGGTGGAGATCTTACCGGCGATGGAGATCTGGACCTCTACTTCGTAAATTATAAAGTGAACTCGGGCGGAGGAACCGCCAAGGATTTCTTGCTCATCAACGACGGAAACGGCTTCTTTACCAATGAAAGTCAGGCGCGACTGGGAGATTTGCGTAATTCGGCTTTTGGAACCGCCGGACAGATTCACGATATCGACAATGATGGAGATAACGATATTATCAAAGTATCAACCTTGTACAATGTAGCTCCCTGGAACGCACGTGGAACCATCATTTTGTTCAACGATGGAACGGGGAATTTTACCAACTGGCAGAATCTCACGCCAAGTAGCTCTCCCTACATGTTTGATATCGCCGATTTCAATCAGGATGGTATGCTTGATATCTACATCGTGGATGACGGATTCGACTACGTTTATACCACGACCAGTATCACTCCGGATGTAGGAATAACGTTTACATCCCAAACAATGAGCTTTAGCAGTGTAGGTGGATTTGGTGGGAACGTGCATGTGGCAGATATCGACCTCGATGGCGACCTGGATGTGGGAATCGCCGATGTGGACGTGGATATCCCACCGTGCAACTCAGGCCGTAGAATGGCCATTTTCCGAAACGATGGCGGCACTTTTACCGATCCTTATGGAACGACCTTGTACGACTGGGCCGACAACTGCTATGATTTTGCCTGGCTCGACGTGAACAACGACGGTCTGCTCGATTTTGTCACTGGCGACTGTGCCGGACACTCGGTGCATATGTCTACCAATTGTGACCTCATTGCGAGTTCAGCCGACTATGACCTCGATGGAATTCCTGATGCTTGTGATCCTTGTCCAACCAATCCCGACCCGGGATGTGCGCCCGATGTGGAATATCCGATCGTTGGTTTGGACCACAGTGTAGCACGACAATGGAACGACATGCTCCTGGAATCCATCCGTCGCGATTTTGCTCGTCCTACCGTGCATGCCCGAAATCTGTTTCACACCTCAGTAGTGATGTGGGACGCCTGGGCAGCATTTGATGATGAGTCGTGCCAATTCCTTTTGGGAGAAACCGTGGGCGGCTTTTCGTGTGCTTTTGATGGTATTGCGCCTCCGGCAAATGTTGACGCAGCACGTGATACAGCCATCACGTATGCGGCCTATCGCTTGCTCTCCCATCGATTTGCCAATTCGCCTCAGGCAGCCCTGCTGCAGCAGGCTTACGACGTGCATATGGCCGATCAAGGTATGGACATTTCATTCACCTCCCAGGATTACTCGACGGGGAGCGCTGCTGCATTGGGGAATTACATTGCTCAATGCATGATCGATTTTGGATTGCAGGACGGTTCAAATGAAGGAGCAGGATATACCAATACTTCGTATGCTCCCATAAACCCACCTCTCATTGTAGACTTGCCCGGAAATCCGGATATCGCCGATATGAATCGTTGGCAGCCGCTTACTTTGGATTTGTTCATTGATCAAAGTGGAAATGAGATCCCGGGAAGCACTCCTGATTTCTTGAGTCCTGAATGGGGGCAGGTAGTACCTTTTGCCCTGGATCCTGCTGATATGAACACGTACACGCGCGATGGATTTGATTACCAGGTATATCATGATCCGGGTTCACCTCCCACCATTCAAATGGATGGCGGCGGCAATAGCCAGTACTACCAATGGGGTTATGCTACCGATATTATCTGGTCTTCTCACCTCGATGCAACCGATGGGGTAATGTGGGATGTATCTCCCGCATCGATTGGAAACCGTCCAACCCTGCCGGCTTCATTCACCGACTACGACACGTTCTATCATCAGCTCGACGGAGGGACACTGGGCGATGGCCATGCGATCAATCCGGCGACCGGAGCACCCTATGCACCACACCTGGTGCCACGTGCAGATTATGCCCGTGTTCTGGCCGAGTTTTGGGCTGATGGTCCGGATTCGGAAACACCTCCCGGACACTGGTTCACCATATTCAATTATGTGAGCGATCATCCCGACGTGGTGAAGCAGTACAAAGGTGAAGGAGCCGTATTGCCCGATTTGGAATGGGATGTAAAAGGATACCTTGCCATGGGTGGAGCTATGCATGACGCCGCGGTCACAGCCTGGGGCATTAAGGGCTGGTATGATTATATCCGTCCGGTTTCTGCCATACGTGCTATGGCTGATTTGGGTCAGTCAACAGATCCACTGGGTACATCCTATCATCCTGCCGGATTGCCTTTGGTGCCCGGATATATCGAAGTGGTAGAAACAGGTGATCCTCTGGCAGGTACAGGCAACGAAAATGTGGGAAAAATCAAGGTATTTGCATGGAAAGGTCACAACGCCATCAACAATGTAGACATAGATGAGGCAGGAGTCGATTGGATCCTCGCGGAAACGTGGGAGCCCTATCAGCGTCCATCGTTTGTAACTCCTCCATTTGCCGGATTTGTTTCCGGTCACTCAACGTATTCGCGAGCTGCCGCAGAGGTGCTCACCATGTTCACCGGCGATGAGTTCTTCCCCGGAGGAATGGGAACTTTCCTAGCTCCTCAGAACGAGTTTCTGGTTTTTGAAGACGGCCCTTCGGTGGATGTGGAGCTTCAGTGGGCCACGTACCGGGATGCTGCTGATGAGTCGGGATTGTCTCGTATATGGGGAGGTATTCACCCTCCTGCCGACGATATTCCGGGAAGGATCATGGGAATTGATATTGGAATTGCGGCGTTCAACAAAGCCGAAAGCTATTTCACCGACAGCGACTACGACGGACTCTGCGACTACTCAGATGCTCCTTGTCTGGCAGACCTCAACAATGATGGAATCCGAAACATCGAAGACCTTATGATATTCCTGGGAGTGTATGGTTGCATGGGCCCCGACTGTGTGGGAGATTTG
>JAGQVX010000078.1 GCA_020437755.1 Flavobacteriales bacterium | reverse complement strand
GGTTACACCGATCTCGGGTGGACCCAGTGAAAAACTCGGAATACGAGCGGGAGATAAGATTGTAAAGATTGAAGGCGAAACGGTAGCTGGAATCGGCATCAAGAATGGAGATGTAGGCAAGAAACTCAAAGGCCCAAAAGGCACTCATGTGAATGTGGGCATTATGCGCACCGGAGAGGACGAAATCCTCGATTTTGAAATCGTGCGCGACAAAATTCCGATTTATTCAATGGATGCCGCCTACATGGTGACCGACGAAATTGGCTACATCAAGATCAACCGTTTCGCAAAAACCACCATGGAAGAATTGCGCACCGCATTGGTTGACCTCAACAAGCAGGGCATGAAAGACCTCATTCTCGATTTGCAGGGAAATGGCGGAGGACTCCTCAAAACAGCCATCCAAATGGCCGATGAATTTCTCAGTGATGATAAATTGATCGTTTACACTGAAGGAAGAGCATTTCCACGAGAAGACACGCATGCGTATATCAAAGGAAATTTCGAAAAAGGCAAATTAGTGGTCCTCATTGATGAAGGTTCAGCTTCTGCCTCCGAAATTGTTTCCGGCGCCATTCAGGACTGGGATCGCGGGTTAATCATCGGACGACGGTCCTTCGGAAAAGGTCTGGTGCAACGTCCGGTTCCACTGCCCGATGGATCAGCCGTGCGGCTGACCGTGCAAAAATACTACACGCCGGCTGGTCGATGTATTCAAAAGCCATATGAAGACGGTGTGGAAGCTTACCGAATGGAAAAATACGACCGTTACGCATCAGGCGAGCTTTTGGATTCCGACAGTATTTCGTTGCCGGATTCGCTGAAGTACCGCACCAATGTGAAGGGTCGAACCGTATATGGCGGTGGTGGAATTATGCCCGACATCTTTGTTCCACTCGATACTACCTATGCCTCAGATTACTTCTCTGATTTGCTGCGCAAAGGAATCACCAACACCTTTGCACTTACCTATGTGGATCAGCATCGCGACGAATTGCACGGTCAGTATCAGGACGTAAACGCATTCAAGGCCAATTTCAGTGTGGAACCCATTATGGCAGACTTCCTGAAATTTGCCGAAGATGAGGGCATTGCCATGGATGAGGAAGGATACAACACTTCAGAGTTTGCGATCAAAACGCGATTAAAAGCATTGGTTGCACGAAACCTTTGGGATTACTCTGCGTTCTTCAACGTGGTTAACGTCCTAAACCCTCCATTCGTCAAAGCTGTTGAGGTATTGCAGGATGGAACTTTTGAGAAAATGGATTTGGCCCACTCTCAGTTTAAATGACAATATTAAATTTGCACTGATAATCAAAATCACAGAATCATGTCACAAGGAAGAAAGTTTGGAATTATTGCATTAACAGCTCTTTGTTTTGGTGCATTCTCCTTGACTTCTTGTCAGGAAGATAAACCAACATCACACGCCGTTGCCAACGCCGAAGGTGAAGCTGCTTCGGGCAATGAAGCCACTCAGGAAAAATTCGACCCTTTAAAAGGTCAAAAAGATCAACAGCAAGAAGTGAAGGCGGATATTCCGTTGACCACTGTTTCCTTCTCGGAATACGAGTGGGACTTCGGTACGATCGATGAAGGTGACAAAGTAGAGCACACCTTCAAATTTACCAACACAGGAAATGAACCACTCGTACTCGAAAAGTGCAAGGGCTCATGTGGTTGCACCGTTCCTACATGTCCTAAGGATCCCATTCCTCCGGGCGGAACAGGTGAAATTGGTGTTGTTTTCAATTCAAAAGGAAAGAAAAACAGCCAAACCAAGCGTGTTTCAATCACTTGCAACACTGAAGAGCAACCCGTTCTGAAAATTCATGCTCAGGTTACTCCGGAAGACGAAGTTGAAGGTTAATCTCCTTCCAACTCCAACAATAGTAAAAGCCAACCACGCAATGCCGTGGCTGGCTTTTTTATTATTCCTTTCCTCCGTACTACCTTCAAAAGCTCAAAACTGCACCGACGGCTGCGAAGTCAGACAATGCAGCGGAGAAATACTCGAATACGACCTTGTTTATCATTGGGGATTTATTTCAACCGTTGCCGGTCATGTCACCTTTTCTGTGGGTGATACCGTTGTTAATGGTAGCACTCATCCGTGTTACCGTGGATTCGGGTGGTCAGAACCGTCATGGAATTGGTTCTATGAAGTGAACTCCACTTACGTTTCTTATACAGATTCCACGCTTTTCCCCTTATTCTTCTCCCGAAAAGGAATCGAAGGCTCAGAAATTTACGATCGGGAGTACTACGTATCCGGAAATACTGCTACTGTAAATGATCGTGATGAAGACGGTCAACTGGAACGCAAGCAACTGGAGCTTCTTCCCTGCTCTTTCGACGTTATTTCGGCGGTTTACTACTGCAGGGCCATTGATTTCAAGGCCATGAACACCGGCGAAACCATTCCGCTGAATCTTTTTCTCGACGGCGAAACCTATACTTCTTATGTCCGCTACATAGGAATTCAAAACTGGGTACATCCGGAAACAGGAATCACGCACGAGTGCATTGTCTTCAAACCCTGGCTCATCGATGGCACAGTGTTTTCCGAAGGTGAAAACATGACCGTGTTCGTTTCCAATACCCCCGACAAAATTCCGCTCTACATAGAAACTGACTTGCTGGTAGGCAAAGCTGAAGTGTACTTTGTCCCCGAAAAAAGTACGTTGGTGACGGGAAAATAATCCCTGTCCATCCATGGGCACATTCGCAATTAAAAAGGTGACTTAACACCCTTATCGGAAAGGGAAAAATGTGTTATTTGCCAATCAAAGTTTGAATCATGATACCCTTTTCTCCTCCCCGAATAGATCAAAAAACCATAGAAGCTGTCAAGGCTGTCCTGGAATCAGGTTGGATTACTTCCGGACCAAAACTCAAAGAATTCGAAGGTCGTCTGCAAGAATACCTTGGAGGCCCCGAAGTACTGGCTTTGGGTTCCTGGACGGAAGCCGCCGAGTTGGCACTGCGCTGGTATGGC
This sequence comes from Flavobacteriales bacterium, assembly GCA_020437755.1. Lineage (GTDB taxonomy): Bacteria > Bacteroidota > Bacteroidia > Flavobacteriales_D > Sanyastnellaceae > JADFAK01. Next base: position 14,328 of record JAGQVX010000078.1, on the reverse strand, counting down.
ATCGGACCGGGAGATGAGGTGATTGTGCCCGCATATACGTACGCTGCGTCAGCCAACATTGTGGCGCACACGGGTGCAACGCCGGTGCTTTGCGACATAGAGCACTTCAGTTTTCTGGTGGATCCTTCACAAATCAAGGAACATTTCACACCCCGCACAAAAGCAGTCATGAGCGTTGATATGGGGGGCTTACCGGTTGACTATGACGCCATTCGGCAAATGCTAACCGAAGCACCGTTTGAACCTTCCAACGACGTGCAAAAACGACTCGGACGGCCGCTCTATTTGGCGGATGCTGCGCACTCTTTTGGAGCGATATACAAAGACGAACCGGTAGGAAACCACGCGGACATCACCGGATTCAGCTTTCACGCCGTAAAAAACCTCACTACCGCGGAAGGCGGTGCCCTGGCTTTCAACCTACCCGACACGTTCGATATGCAAGAGGTGCTGAAATGGTACAGAGCGATGGCCCTCCACGGACAAACCAAAGATGCATTCTCTAAAATCCAGGGAGGCAGCTGGCGATACGATATCATTGCACCCGGTTTCAAATGCAACATGACCGATATTCAGGCGGCCATCGGACTGGTTGAATTAGATCGTTATAAAGAAACTCTTGCCCGGAGAGCGGCCATTTGCGAGCGCTATGAACAGGGATTAGAAAAATATGAATGGGCCATTCTGCCCGATCTGGGTTATGATGATTGTGAATCATCCTATCATTTATTTATGCTCCGAATTGAGGGAGCAACTGAGGCTCAGCGGGATGAGATGATCCGCCACATTCAAGACAAAGGCGTATCGGTGAATGTGCATTTTATGCCATTGCCCATGCTCACAGCCTATAAAAACATGGGATTTAGGATGGAAAACTACCCCAATGCCTTCAACATGTACCGCAATGAAATCAGTTTGCCGGTGTACTATGATCTTACTGATGATCAGGTCGACACGGTGATCCACGCCGTAATTCAAGCGGCCGAGGAGGTCTTGAGTTGAAGCGGTTATTCGACATAGTTGTAAGCTTTGTGGCCTTGTTGATCCTGTTCCTTCCCGGACTGGCTATTGCCCTGGTGATTGTGCTGGGTTCACGTGGCGGAGTTTTTTTCACACAAACACGCGTTGGATTAGAAGGGCATCCTTTTAAGATCCTCAAGTTCAGAACCATGCGCCCCGAATCAGAGGCATCGGGTCAGCTCACGGTGGGTGAACGCGATCCACGCATTACCCGTGAAGGAGCATTTTTGCGGAAATCCAAACTCGACGAATTGCCTCAGCTGCTAAATATCTTGAAGGGAGACATGAGTTTTGTGGGCCCCCGCCCGGAAGTCCCGAAGTACGTGGAGCTTTACAATAACGAGCAGCGAAAGGTATTGGATGTTCGGCCCGGACTCACCGATCAGGCCTCACTGGAATATTTTGAGGAGGATAAATTGCTGGGCGCATCAGTTGACCCGGAGCGTACCTACATTGAAGAGATCATGCCCCATAAATTGGCGTTGAATCTTGAATACCTTGAAAATAGATCCTTCCTGCGCGACCTGGGAGTGATGTGGCGCACGGTAAAGCGTATTGTTTCCTGAATCAGCCTTGAGTTCCTATGCGCAAGATTCCTTGCAACATTTTGAGATCGTCTACCTTTTCCTGCTTTCCTATTTGAGCATAGGCATACGCCAAATTGTCCACCATTCGGCCGATGATATCGCGGTTGGCACATGGACGGTAGAATCGCACCTGCTGGGGAAGGTTGAGGTAGTTCAAAAACTCATCAATCTCATTGCGGTGAATCATTGTGCCTCCGGTGAACGGATTGATATAAAACAACACTCCATGCTCTCCTTGCTCGTCATCGAGAGGATGAATGGCACTTTCATCCACATAGGCGAGGATAAAATGGTTGGGCAGATTAACTCCGTAGATGGGAATATCGAGTGATTCGGCCAATACGCGGTACAACAACGCCAGCGAAAGTGGATTGCCTTTCCGGGTCTCCAAAACCTCTCCAATAAATGAGTTTCCCGGAGCCGTATAGTTATTCTTGTTGCCTTCAAATCCATGTACATTGTACAGGATGTGATTGAAGATATTGACGATCTCCATGGCCGTCAAACTATCATTCAGCTCCAACCACACATCCTGACGGATGCGCGCTACCATTCTCCGAACTTCCGCCTCATCGAGTGACGGATTGTGAAACTTATTGACTAAAATGGCTCCTTCGAGGAGGTCATTCTGTTCATCATCTCGCCACATTTCAATCCGACGAGTCACTGAATCATACTGAATGGAGTGAATGAGACTTTCGAGGCGCTCCTGAAATAACTGACCATAATCGTGCAACTCCCAATACCTTTCCAGATCGGGTATCACTTCTTCTCCCATCGCTACAATTTCGGATTTCACCTGGTTGTAAATCGCTGGATCCGGGTCTTCAATTAAGTTGATCAGTGCATTGATTTGTGGAGTGCTCATGTCTCGGTTTATGGTTTTGATGCAGCCATTCAAAAATATAGGCATGCCCCATGGTCCCGAGTGAACGTCGGCCTTATTTTTAACAATCAGCGTGTTAATCGCCCCAAAACCAGATCGAGCATGGCACTTACAGCCTGCTGAGGATCATCGACAAACTGGTTCGCTTTACGATTGGCAAGCAAGGTACACAGGGTGATCGCCTCATGTCCGAGAAGCGAAGCCAACGCATACAATCCGGAAGTTTCCATTTCGAAATTCAGGATGCGATGGTTGTCAAACTGGAATTGCTCAAACTCATTAAACAAATGCAGCTGTGATGCCTGAAGCCTTAATTGGCGGTTCTGGGGACCGTAGAATCCATTGGCCGTGATGGTGATCCCAGCATGCCCCAATTCTTTCAATTGCTCAAACAATTCCATACCACAAGAAACTGCATACAATTGTGAAAGTCGGCTGTCCCAGGTTAAATCATTATTGAGGGCTTCGCCCAAAAGACGCTCTTCGTTACTAAACTCTCCTCCATAGTGGTACGGAAGTCCATCATAGCCAACTGCATATCTGGACACCACCATCTCTCCAACGGGGATATCCGATTGCAAGCTGCCACTTGTCCCCAATCGAATAAAGCGGACCGAATGGTGCTCATCATTGATGGTTTGGGAATCGAAGTCGATATTAAACAAGGCATCGACTTCGTTAATGACGATATCGATATTATCAACTCCAATTCCAGTCGATAATACCGAAAGACGCTTGCCGTTGAGTTCACCGGTAATGGTTTTGAATTCACGATGAGCACCCACAAAATGTATGGCATCAAACCGTTCCCCAATCGCATCAACACGCGCCGGATCACCCACCAGGAGCACGGTATCGGCCAACTCGCCGGGTTTGAGATCGAGATGATACACGCCCCCCCGATCATTGAGAATAAACTCCGCCGCCGACAGTTTTTGTCCGGCTTTTCGCCAACGTCCAATCATGACGGTGAAAGTACAAATTCAACACAAACAGCCGTGAGAACGGTTACTGTAGAAATGAAACAGAATGGTAAGATTTGCTAAAATCTAGCGGATATCACTTGGATTCACTTAATTCGTGGGGCAGCTTTTTGCGATCCAGCGTGAGTGTATCAGTCTCAGTAGGTTCTACCGAGAACAAATTGAACAGTTTCAAATATCCGCGTGAAAGAGAAAAGGTGTATTCCTGCTTTTCCTGAGGCTTTTCAGGATCGCCGTTGGTCTCCAGCTCATTATTGGCAACAGCCGCAGCCGAAAGACTTACACTGAACACGACAAGTAAAACGAGTTGTTTCATAATTGCAGGGATTACAATAGGTTAAATATAAAGACAGCCCCAACAACAATAGAAGGCTTAACATTTCTTAACACATGAATCAACTAGGGCGAGGCACCTTTTTTTCGGCACTTTTTTTCACCTCCGTTTTTCTGGTTGTGTGTTGGATTTTATTCGGCTTGGATGAAGTCACACAGCTCCATTTGCGCTCCTACGGCTTAAGTCCAAGAGAGTGGCCGGGGCTCAGGGGAATCATCACCATGCACTTCCTTCATGGAGACTTGAAACATATTGCTCACAACTCCCTTTCTTTTCTGGTACTGAATACCTTGCTATTCTACTTTTACAGGGGTATAGCACCCAAGGTCTTTCTTTGGATTTTCGTGGCAGGCCCCATATTACTCTGGTTTTGGGGCCGTGAAGGCAATCATATCGGCGCCAGTCTGTTGATTTACGGTCTGGCAGCATTTCTTTTCTTCTCGGGAATCTTCCGGAAAAACCAATTACTCCTTCGAGTAGCACTGGTAGTAGCCTTTTACTATGGCAGCATAGTTTGGTACGTTTTGCCGGTTGACCCCACCATTAGCTGGGAAGGACACCTCTCGGGCGGATTAGTGGGTATTATTTTGGCCTGGGTACTTCGCTTTGCCGGACCGCCAGCTGATCGCTATCAATATGAGCTTGATGAGGAGCGTGAACGACTGGAAGCTGAACAATTGGCAGCCGAAGCTGCTTTGCAACCTGACGAGGATTGGAAGCATGTACACTCTTCCGGAACTTCCGATGTAAACTATGAGTTCGTACCTCGAAAAAACGAAGATCAGGAAACTTCGAAAGGCCAAAACCCTCCTAAAAACCAAGCACAAAAAAACCCCAGCGGATCAGGCCGGGGTTGAAGTGAAATATACTGGTTTTGGTCTTGGTTAATTAATATCGTCTCAAGGAGAACTAAGGTAATGGAATTTTTTAATTATTCAACATTACCGGCATCACCAACATCAGGATATCCTCTTGTTCCAATGCATTTTCTGCAGGAACAATAATACCCGCGCGGTTTGACGCGCTCATTTCAAGTACAATATTCTCCGAATTTACATTCGAAAGCATATCGGCCAGGAAACGTGAGTTGAATCCAATTTCCATGTCTTCACCCTCATAGCTGCAGGTAAGACGTTCGTTGGCTTCATTGGCAAAATCCAAATCCTCTGCTGAAATGGTCAGTTCGGATCCGTTGATTTTCAAGCGCACCTGATGCGTGGTTTTATTGGCGAAAATCGAAACACGACGAATCGATTGAAGCAAATCGTTTCTTCCAATCGTCAACTTGTTGGGGTTCTGATTGGGGATCACCGCTTCATAGTTTGGAAACTTACCCTCAATCAGGCGGCATGACAATTCCACATTGTCAAAGGTGAACACAGCGTTTGATGCTGAAAAACTCATTTTTACAGGAGTTTCTGCCGTCGAGCTGATACCCTTCAACAAATTCAGTGGCTTCTTCGGAACAATGAATGAAGCATTCTGATCGGCCGTAGCGTCGGTACGGGTATAGCGCACCAAACGATGTGCGTCGGTTGCCACGAATCGAATACTGTCGCTACCCAATTCAAAGAAAATTCCTGACATCACCGGACGAAGTTCATCGTTTCCGGCAGCGAAGAGGGTACTTGAAATGGCAGTGCTCAATACATCGCCTTCGATCTCCACTGTGCCGGCGGCATCCAGTGCCGGAGCTTTGGGAAACTCTTCACCGTTTTGCCCGCTCAACTTATACTTTCCATGGTCAGAAGATATTTCAATTCCGAAAGTCTTTTGATCCACTGTGAAGGTGAGGGGTTGTTCAGGAAACGATTTTACCGTATCCAGCAAAATCTTGGCAGGAATGGCTATTAAACCATCCTCTTTTGCCTCGATCATGATTCGGGTAGACATGCTGGTCTCCAAATCAGAAGCTGAAATTTTCAATTCCTTGCCGCTGATCTCGAATAGAAAATTATCGAGAATCGGAAGGGTGTTGTTTGAACTGAGTACTCCGCTGAGCAATTGCAATTGCTTGAGGAGTGACTGGCTATTGACGAGAAACTTCATTTCGCGTTTTCTAAGAGTTGTTTTAGGGATGGCAAATATACTGATATGTACCCGTAATATCTGCCATCCCGCGCCAAAGTTCTTAACCAACTCCAACACACACAACTACCTGTGCGCAAACATCTTACTTATCTTTTCACCGTCACAATGATGTCGTTTGTGGGTAAAATCCGACCACTGGCATCCTTAACCCGGATATTACTAAAGATTACCCTGTCACTCGGACGAAGAGAATTGATCAATGCTTCATTGCCTGATCCTACTTTTCTTCCCTGCACCATGCGCTCAGCAGGGTCACCGTTTCCGCGAATTATTATCAATTTGAAATCGACAATGCTCAATGGAAGGGGAAAGACAAAATCGGGTTCATACTCAGCGTGAAGTGAATTGTTGATCAGGTCAAAGTGATCCATCGTACCATTATTCGTGATATCTCCGAATCGCACGTACGGCTGAGGCAGTTTTTTTACCCTAAAATCCATAACACCCATGTCCTTTAGCCCCTCGTCCGACTCGGCCTTCACAACTACCTGCACGTTTCGCGGACTGTCCAATCGCATTTTAGCGATATACTCTCCCGGGCCCACCTTGCGCAATTCATTTCCGCCGGTGATCGACACACGTAACTTCTCATCGGGAACTCCCGGCACTGAAACGGAAAGTGGATTATCGGGTCCTACGTACAGTACGTTCATCGCTGTAGGTGAAACGGTAGCCATTGGCCGCACAACCGTATAGCTCGACTCAAAGGGGTACGACCTGGGGTTGCCTTTTTTATCGTGGATGACAATGCTTCCCGTATAGCTGTACTCCCCAGCCTGAGTAGGTTTGAACCGCATGGTTCCCACGCCGTCACTCACCTGCAACTCACCCGGACCGTCGATGATCATTTCAGGAGAAGTGGTGCTGTTGTATGCACTCAGAAAAATCTCCGATTCGTATTGCTCCCCAAGCATGACGTAGCGCGAAGCCGGAACAACCCTCGCGAGGACGGTATCCACAGGAATATCGTCTACATCAACAGAAGCCAGGAGCTGACTTACAGCGTTGTACTCCACCGTGCGCACATCGCTTTGCATTTTGGTGAGAATAGCAACACAGGCGGCAAGAGGGATTTCGTAGAACGTATGAATCTCCCAATTCACCATCTTCCCGTCATCGTTGTGATCACTGAAATCGAAGGGCATATCCAAAGCCTCCAAACCCAGTTCTCGCAACGAACCATTTACCTGTTCGGCAAAACGGAGAATATCTTCTTTGATGGACCGGGCTCGGCCGTCCGAGGCGTCTTCTTTGCTTCCGGCCAAGATCCGTGTTGCATCATCATAACGGTCGAGCTTCTCCAGTATACCCATGGAAATCGTGTCGGCCACGGCTGGCTCCAAACCTTCGGTTTCAGCAATAACCCTCGATTTCAAACTATCAATAGCAACAGAAACTGCGTCGGCATGTTGTCGAATCCGATTGGCACCTTCATAATAGGGTCCGGTCTTCATGGGGTCCAGACCATTGGCAAATTTAAATTCGGAATAGAGTGCCTCATTGCGGAGTTGGAGCGATTCCAAACTGGAATGTGTTCCTTCTTCGATCACAACAAAAGCATCGAGAATTTCACGTTGAACATTCAACGCGAGCATGGCAGTGAGTACGAGGTACATCATGCCAATCATTTTCTGTCGGGGGGATAGATTCTTTTCAGCCATGGTTTTTGAATTTCCCCCTTCAATGCCACAACCGAAAAAACGTAACACCCCATGCAACCTTTTGTGGACAAAATGACTCTATTTGTCAGACCGCAGTTGCAAAATTGCGTCGTGTAATTGTATATTTACACCTATTAAACAACCCAAGGGGCCATGATTAAAAAACTATTGGTAGCTGCTCTGCTTACAGTCGGAGCTACATTTTTCGCTCAGGACGCAGCAGCTCAAAGTCAGGAAAACGTTGACATTAGCATCACGAATGAAACGACTCGTGAACAGCTTTGGGAAATGCACGAAAGCCTCAAGGCTCAGGGCATTCAATTCAAATACCAGCCAGAATTCAACCAGGATCGTCAGTTGATTGGGATTCAGGTAACCGTTACTACCGAAGATGGTTTTACCGGTTCGTTCGCCAACAACAACCTGGTAGATGGTCAGTCGGTTCGCATTATTCGCAACTATGACGAAGGTGCTGAAGTTCCGTTCTGTGTAGGAAACTGCAATCCGAGTGAGGATTAAGCTATAAAAATTTAGTGAAGAGGGGCCTTGTGCCCCTTTTTTCATGTCTGATAGTGTCGAATCTCCGCATCAATCTGCTCCTCGGCTATCCGACATTTGGCCTTGTGCCTCTCTCCCCCATCCCTGTGCGCGATGAGTTTCAAATGCGGCTCCAGTCGCTCCAACAATGCCAAAGTCGCCTTGTTGAACGCGGCATTCCGAAATCGCGACCATATTTCATTGACAGCCACTTCCGATGGGTGAAGTAAATCTTCTTTGTAAAAACGATAATCACGCAGCTCGTCCATCATGATTTCATACGCTGGAAAGTAATCCCAATTTTCCATTTGATCCACCACTTCCCAGGCGGCAGCAAGCAAGTGCGCTTTCGACCGCTGGTTTTGCGTGGCGCCGTCTTTCCAGTGCCGCACAGGACTTACGGTAACGATCACACGGGCCTGCGGATTGACTTCATACAATGCTTTTTGGAAATTGAGTGCGGCATTCGCCAAATGGTCAATGGACGAAAGCTCCTTGCCAAAATCCGATTGAGGCAGTTTATGGCAGTTAGCAACAACCACATCCTGAGTCAAATATCGATATGCCCAGGCTGTACCCCACGTTATTGCAATCACCTCGCAACTCGCCAGACGCCCGGCGAGAATCCTCTGATGGTCGTTGAGTTCCTGCAACAACGCATTCCGATCCTCCGAGCTGAATATCCCCTGATGATCGTAGCTCACCCATTTGCCTTGTGCATACACCACATCCTCCAAGGTATACTCTTTACCCTGCAAGGCGCGCAGAAGTCCGCGAAAAAGGGGTATGGGATGAAAAATCACTCCGTAGGGATTGACCACTGCGTCCATTCTGCTTCGCACCAATTTGCCCCCCATTTCAGCGGCAAAACACGATCCCGACAGTAGCCAACGAGCCTCAAAACCAACCGGTTGCGACAAAGGGGTAATCGGGATTTCAGTGCACCATTTCATCATGAAGTTGTTTATGAATTTCTGCCGGCTTCGAAACAATTGGCCGACAAATGTCGTTACTTCGGAAACCTGAAATCAAAGAAATGAAAAAACTGTTGCTATTCATTATGACGCTTGCTCCATTCGCAGGCATCGCTCAAGGTACTGAATCGGGTGATATCACTTTTGACGTGGGTATTCAGGCCGGGATTTACAAAAACAACGTACATCAATCCTACCCCGGAATCATTGATACAACCTTTCGAGATACTGCCGGAGCGTGGTTGGTTCCAATCAACGTGGAATACTGTTTTCACCACATGCTATCTACCGGGATTACGTTTCAATTTGGCTCTTATTTCACTGAGGACAAGCCCAACATTGTGAATGAAAACAAGGCTCGTGTTTATGGCGTTGTGCTGGATTTCCATCCACTTAACAAAGAAGTTTTTGACCCTTACATACGCATGACCCACGGATACAGCACGCTTAAAGTAAAGGAAACCGATTTCGGCTTTTCACCCGCACAGGTCACTGACATCAAAGCAGGTGGATATCATTTCGGAATGGATCTCGGTGTTCGCCTCTACTTCGGTAAATATGTTGGGATCAACTTTTTCGGCGGTTACAATCTGTACAATCTCAATTTAAAGGAGTTGTACATCGATGGTAGTCTGAACAAAGATTTCCAGCAAGACATGCAGCTTACCGGACCGCAATTTGGCTTTGCTCTGATTGGCAGAATCTAATTAAACGGCAACTTCAAAATCACGCAACACCTGGTTGAGTGAGGTCTTCAGATCGGTGCTTTCTTTGCGCTTGCCAATGATCAAGGCGCAATTCACATTGTAGACACCTGCAGGAAATGCCTTCTCATAGCTACCGGGAATCACAACGCTGTTCTCCGGAACTTCTCCCATTAGGGTAATGGGTTCCGGTCCGGTTACATCGATAATTTTGGTTGACTTTGTGAGTGTGACATTGGCGCCAAGTACCGCTCCCTTGCGGATGCGAACTCCTTCAACTACAATGCATCGCGAACCAATGAAGCAGTTATCTTCTACTATAACCGGCGCGGCTTGCAGAGGTTCGAGCACACCTCCAATACCCACTCCGCCGGAGAGATGAACATTCTTTCCTATTTGCGCACAGCTTCCTACGGTAGCCCATGTGTCTACCATGGTTCCTGAATCCACATAGGCACCAATATTGACATAAGACGGCATCATTATCACTCCGGGTGCAATGTAGGCACCATGACGGGCAACAGCATGAGGCACTACACGAACGCCCAATTGGGCATAGTTTGTCTTCAACGCCATCTTGTCGTGAAATTCAAACGGACCAACCTCGATCACTTCCATTTTTCGGATGGGGAAATAGAGTACAACAGCCTTCTTCACCCACTCATTTACCTGCCAACCACTTCCAACCGGCTCTGCAACGCGCAGTTCACCGGCATCTACCTGAGCAATTACTTTGTTGATGGCGTCAACGGTTTCAGGTTGGTTGAGCAATTCGCGGTTGTCCCAGGCGGCGTTGATAATGTCTTTCATGAGCAGGTTTTTGGGCAAAGATAATCGTTCAATTAGGCCTGATGAAGTGGATGTGGCATATCTTTGCCGCATGGCAAAAATCATGGCTCTGGATTACGGTTTGAAACGCGTGGGAATTGCGGCTACGGATGACCTACAGATTATTGCCAGCGCAATAGGAACGCAGCCTACTGCACATATATGGGAATTTCTCAAAACCTACCTCGCTCAAAATCAAATTGAGGCCGTTGTTCTTGGTGACCCTAAAAATCTGGATGGGAGCGCGACGGACGCCACCGCGCCTACTGAGGCATTTGCCAATGAATTTCGTAAGCGGTATCCGGAAATTGAGCTGCACCGCATGAATGAGGTGTTCACGAGCAGAATAGCCCGACAAACAATGGTTTCAGGGGGCATGAAAAAGAAACAGCGGCAGCAAAAAGGAATGGTGGATCAGATCAGCGCTACCATTATCCTTCAAGATTTCCTCAGCAGACGCTCCAACGGTCTGTTCTGATCACTTCTTAAAAACCTCGATTTCCTTGGTCTCGATAACAAGATCTGTAAACTTGCCATTAAAGCGTGTGGCGCGCACCATGTGGTTGTCAATCCAATGGTAATTTCCACCTCGTGGCTTGTTCATGAGTAAGTTATGGAATTTGAATCCATGGCGGTTGAGCCACTCGGTAGTCACTTCGCGGTGTTCCTCGGTACGTGAGGTAAAGTAGGTGATCACGTGACCCTCATCATACCACTTATTGCACATTTCAAGTGCATCGGCGTAAGGCTCGCATGTAGACATGCGTTCCGGTTCTTCATTGGGAATATCATCGGTAATCGTTCCATCAATATCGATGAGAAAGTTCCTTACATCCTCGTCGAGTTTCGGGCTGATGAGTTTCCCATCTTTCCCCTTTGTTTCTTTAAGTTTCGCCGCCATTCAACAAAGATACAAAGGACAAATCAGATTCGAATGACGTGGATCAGATGGCGCGTGGGCGCGCACGTTTCTACCATAAAATCAATCAACTCCACTGGATCTTCCGGTGCAAATTGAAAAAGATTGGCAACGCGCTCAATGGGCGCGCCTTCCGGGAACAAGGATGAATGAATGGCGTTAACCTTATTGACCGTGGTCTCATGATTTGATCGCACGGCACGTGCTGCCTTGTCTTGCAAACGCCGGAAGCCGTTCTCTGCTTTGGTCTTCTCGGCTTCGGCAGCTTTGGCCAGAGTTGGATCCAAGCCAATGAAACGCGCAATCACATGCTCCCACCATTTGGCGTATGCCTCTTCATCTTCACGCCAATCCATATGTTCGTCTTGCAACAAGTGCTGAATGACCTCCTGAGGATCCTTGAATATATCGGAATCCTCCAGACCAAGCGATTCCATTTTCCGACTTACGGCCTTGCTCACGGGCACAAAATGATCGCGCAGCACGATGGCGGGCAAGTTGATACCTGCCTCTTGAAAGACATCCTTCAGCTGGAGCCAATAAGCCACTTCTCCCGGTCCGCCGATATAGGCAACATTGGGCAGAATGCACTCCTGATACACCGGTCGCAGCACCACATTCGGGCTGAAATCGCCAGGGTGTTGTTGCAGCCATTCCATCAACTCCTGCTCAGTCCACTTCGCGGATTCATCAGCCGTGGCAACGCCATTCCGGTTGCGGGTGATTCGTTGACGAACACCATCCAATACCATGAATAAATTGATATCGCGCGGTGTCACCTGGGCTTTGTACCCCATGGATTCCAAGTTACGATTGGTCGCCAACATTGCATGTTCCGAAAACGACCCGGAGAGCTCTTTGGCTATAATTTCGGAAAAGTGAACTTTGAGTCGGGCGTCGTCAGCGTCGAGAATGACCAACCCCAGATGTCCGAACAAATCGTTGAATAATTGTCGGGTGGCATTCGCCAAATGGTCATGCGCGTAGGCCGATCTCCATTTCTCGATCCAGGCTGGATTCAACTGTCCGGGACCAAACAACTCCTCCACTTCACTGAGGAATGTTTCGATGGACGCGGTCAACATTCTGCCAACCGGTGCTCCAGAAGGTTGATCCCATGAAACACGCTTACCAAAGATCTCTACATGATTAATCTCCTCAAAATCATGATCTTCCGTCGCCATCCAAAACACAGGAACGGCAGATGAAACTTGTCGGGCCAGCGCTATAGCCGAAGCGATTTTAGAGATCGAAAAGAATGGCCCGGTGAGCAGACAAATTTGATGTCCGGTAGTAACCGTAACCGTCTCCTCCCGTTTCAGCAGATCCAAATTCTTACGCGTTTCCGGTGACATCTCCACTGACGCATATTGTTCTTCCAGAACCTGACACAGTGTTTTTCTCACTTCCGGATCCAGTTGTCGCCGGGAGGCGTACTCTTGAATAGACGGCAGATCGGGCGCGACTTGAATCAAATCATCAAGCCCGGATTTGCGCTGCACATAGTCTGCAACGAGTCCACTGGTAATAGAAAGAGAAATGGGGAGGGAAGTATTTCGCATCGCGGCGAAATTAGGAAAAACCTCAACGCAAGAGATTCACAGTTCCGTGGAGTTGCTTCTCCACCACACCTATATCCTGCGCGGATTCGAGATAGGAAATTCTCCACACGTAGACCCCTGATTCCACAGCATTGGAGTTGAAGCTGCCATCCCAGCCTTCTTCAACATCTTTGGTAGAGAACATCAGTTCACCCCATCGAGAGAATACTTGAAATTCGTATTCATTGTGCGACGGAGAAACTGGAAGGAACACATCGTTTTCACCATCTCCATTGGGAGTAAAAGCATTGGGAATGAAGAAGTCAGCCTCCGCTGCCTGTTCGTTGTACGGTGGATTTGACACCGAATTAGGGTTATCCTTTTTGCCTTCAATATGGTAGGCTTGAGATTCCTCGTAAGGTTCGTTGACTTCGGAAATATAGAAATCATCGAAGAAGTAGTAGGCGAATTGCGGAGTACCCTCCATCACCTGAAAATCACGTACCACGTCGTTTCCGAACGCCCCAACAGTAAGGTATTCAAACGGTTGGTTGACATCGATAACGAAGCGCACCATCTTCCATTCTTTGCTGTAGAACACCTCATCAAGTGTAGCTTGAGGTGAAACGACCAGCGGGCTGTTGCCCGACTGTGAAACGGGGGAAGTGGATAAGTAAACACCGACATCACTCACTGCCAATCCGGCTTGAGAGTTGGGCGTGAGATCACCGTTACACATCCGGAAAGAAATCACGTAGCGCTTGCCAGACTCCAAAGGTTCGGTCAATTGCGCAGAAATATATTCACGGTAATCGGTATGCTCATTTCCGCAAACAATCATCCCCATAATGGCACTTCCTTCGAAAGCATTGACGATAGCTACAGGAGTTTCGGGAATGTCACCACCTTGCGAACCCGCATAATGGTAATAATCAGGGCTACCCATGTTGCTGCCTGCATTTCCCCAACCATCGCAAAGCGTAAACTCGCCGGTGGTTGAAGGCAATCCGCTATGATCCTCAAATCCCGGATTAGGAATTTGCGCAACTAACTGAATTCCAGTCAATAACACAGCTGATATGATTCCAAGAGCTTTCAAGAAAAATTCATTTTTCTGGTTGCATGTAAAAGTATGCTTTTTTGCCTGTTTTTCCAAGTCTAAACCCTATAAAAACGAGGGGTTTAGAATCGAGTAGGAAGATAGGGATTAGTTCCCTATCTGTCCTCTCACACCACCGTACGTACGGTTCCGTATACGGCGGT
>JAGQVX010000077.1 GCA_020437755.1 Flavobacteriales bacterium | reverse complement strand
CCGCGCCTGCGTGCTTCGGCGATTTTAATCTGGATGGCACTATTGATACAGCCGACTTGCTCCTTTTCCTTGGAGATTTCGGGTGTGAAGGACTGAGTTGTTTCGCCGATCTCAATGAGGATGCCATTGTAAATACCACCGACTTATTACTGTTTCTGGGGGTTTTTGGCACCAATTGCTAAGGGACAATCAAGAATGTTTCAGAGATGCTCCGTGCGTCTTGAACTACAGTCAAGATATACGTTCCGGGTGGGAAATCACCCAGCCCAAGCCGCACATGGAACAATCCCGACTCTTTATAAAACTGCTGATTCACAACTTGCTGACCGGCAGTATTGGTTACATACAACCGAAATAATCCATCCGAGGGGTGGCGGTATTCCACGTTGATGAAGCTACGCGCCGGATTGGGGTACACGTTGAGTTCCGCACGCATCGTTTCGTATGCGATCCATTTGTTGAGGGTAAGGGTCGAACTGCACTGCTGGCGCTCTGAAACGGCAATAAGTGTGTCGCCGAGGTTGAGGGAAACAGGCGGTTGATGCCCCATTTGGCGGATGCCTGAAGTTCTCAATTCCCACCGGAGTTCCCCCGCTAAGGATTCCGGCAGGTCTTGAGAAAAAGCATATTCTTCCCGGGCGGGAACGGTGCGATTGATCGTCATGATTCGCTCCGACATTTTCCACAAATAGCCCTCGTAGTCGAGGATATATACGTATAGCTTTCCCTTAGAATCGCAGGCATGTGCGCATTCTTTTATGCCATTCGGCAAATGATAAATCTCCTCTCCCTGCGGAACAATTTCGTCGTTGGGTTGGAAGTCAACAAGCCGTAATTCGGTTGATAGTTCCGAGCTGAACGCGATCCAGGCATGGTTGGGGATGGACCAGGTATGCCACACAGGGTCAATATCACTTTCCAATAACAACGTGGGTTCACCAAAGAAAATCAATCCCTGGTCACTGAGGTTTTGCTGATACCAAATCCCCGGAAAATCAGAAAAAGTGTAGATCAAATCAGTCCTTTGATCTCCGTTGAGGTCAGCATGGTCGATATGGGTGATGGTACCCGGTAGATCATAAGTAGCCGTGACCCACTGGAGCGTGTCGCTCCAGGTGCGGTTGGTAATAATGTGAATAGTCTCCGGAGCACTCACAACGATATCCGGAAGGTCGTCGTTGTTGAAATCGCCGAAAAGGGCGGCACCAGCATCAATGTCGGGGAGCAGGTGATATTGGGGAATGGCGTGGAGATTTCGATGATTGTGGTGGGATGCAGCCACACGGTGCAGGTATATTCCTCCGTGCATGAGGTCGTTGGTGAGGAGCATTTTCGGACCGTCGGTTTCCATTTGGCGTATGCCATATATTTTGCTCCATGCAATACGTGAATCAACCAATAAGGGATTGAATGCCACCTGTTCCTCACCCACAGGAATGAAAATCCCAGCCTCAGCCGACCACAAAAGAGGCCAGTCACCATCGGTTGGAGCCATTTGCAAAGCATTGGAAGAAGCGGGCAATGGTGCAGAATTCAAAGTTGCTCCAAGTATCTGAATTTCAGTCGAATTGGTGATGTGAATAGCGGTTTGAATCGCATTCGTGGTGAGGTGCGACACAGGTAAGCAATGCGTGAGCTGAGGGAGTTCAAACCCGGGATGTGCTTCAGCATTCTCGCATGCCGGAACAGGAGCGGGTGTTTCAACCGTGCTGAATTGCACGTGCGAACCGTACGGGCCGAAACACGAAATAACCTGAGAACAAAATGCATTCACACTCCATTCATATGTGGTGTTTGGAACCAGGTTCACGGCTGCGTAGTTGTGATTGGTGCCGGTGTTTCTCCATTCCCAGTCTTCGGTGCCCACTTCCCGGAAGCGCAGGATATAGTGGTCGATATCATCTACCGGAGTCCACATCATCATGGCGGATGACCCCGTAATATCCATGGTCACGAGTCCGGCCGGCATTTCACATGGAATGAGGGTTTGGAACACGTGCTTCTCGCTGTTATGGGTTTGCACATCCGCACACGTTACAGCGGTTTGCCATTCATAATAGGTTTCGGGCTCGAGAGGTGTGATGAGCCCGAGTGTAATTGCCGTATCGCTGGCGGCATTTCGGTATTCCCAGGGATCCTCGGTATTCCATTTGCGGAATCGCACCCTGTACTCATCGGCGCCCTCGATGGCATCCCACGAGCACGTTGTTTTGTACAGTTTTATATCAGTAACTCCAAGTTGTTCGGGTACTGAGAAACAGGTGATGTCCTCTCCGTCGAGGGGTAGGTAGTCATCGCCATTAAGGGCAGCCGGATTGCTGGCGCTGGCGAAGAAAAGCACATCATTAAAGTCGTGATCGCATGAGCCCCACTCCCGGTGGATGTCTTCAAAGCCTATGGTCACACGACTAGTCAGTTCGTCGTACAACGTAATGCAATGCTGACGAAGGGTGGTGTCAGTTTCAGGATTAAATGCCGGGTGGGAGTACAAAGTGTAGAGCGAATTGGTAACCTGTTGTGCATAGGGTTTCCAACCTTTGGCCACAAGGGCAAATGCGATGCATGTGCCGGGTGTAAACGTACCCAAAGACACCTTGTTGCCACTTTGCAGTCCGCCTCCTGAGTTGGCGTACGAACAATTGGGAAAGACCATAGTGAGATCCGAAGTTGGTGGGGCTGTCGTCATTTGATCTTCCGGGGAGAAGGTATAAAATGCCAGACTGTTTTTCCATCCGGCGCCTTCATGGGTGAAGGTGAGAAAGACCTCGGTGGTGTCATGGATATGGAGTTCGGCAATTTCATCGGTGAGCAGCATGGGGTTGTTTTGAGCCACATTCGATTGCTCGGGCAATGCCAGGTTGATGAATTCCAGAAACTGTGACGTGATTTCGTCACCGGGTGCCAAGAGGTAGTTGGGAACTCCATTGGAGTCCCAGCTACCTAGCTCAGCATATTGCGCTTCGACCGTGGGGGTTGTAAATAATACGGTCAGAAGAGCAACTGTTGAGATTTTACAGTACATCTTCTATCGAGATTTAGAACGCCGCAAAGTTGGGGCGCAATCCTGTAGGAATGTATGGAAGGTTGTCAGATGCTTTTGTAGGAAGATTCCGAAGGTGGGACGAGTCCCAATTTGGGAAATAAATAATGATCGAGAGACAACTATCAAACAACTTGCGCATCGAAAGGCGTTGGTTGGAAATGGCTAATCCCTACCTTTGTCGGCAAACACCACAACATGTTAACCGGTTTACAACACACACACAACTTTCTCCGCTGGATCATTATTATTATGATGATTTGGTCGGTTATTGAGATTATCAAGGGGCGCCGCGAAGGAGCTCGTTTTGAAGGGCAGGCACGCAAAGCGTTTCTGTTTACACTGATTGCAATTCATGTTCAGGTTTTGATCGGGCTAGGTCTTTATTTTAGCAGTGAAGTAGTGAAGATGGCATTGAATAGCTCGGAAATGATGAGCAACAGCTTCCTCCGTTTTTGGGCCATTGAGCATATTTTCGGCATGGTGCTGGCCGCTGTGCTTATCACCATCGGTTGGTCGCGTGCGAAGCGGGCTACTGACGACCGTGTGAAGTTCAAGAGAATTGCCTTCAACTATATTCTTGGGTTTATTATCATTTTGGCGACCATTCCATGGCCGTTCCGAGAAATGTTCAGCCACTATTCATGGTTTCCAGGAATGTAATTGCAGGAGCAGCGCTATTGTTGCTCGGTGTAGCCTCATGCAGTGAGCCTGCACATTCCCCGGGAATTGAATCGGTTTCGTATACCGAAGACCAGTTGGCAACGATGTACACCACGATGTGTGCAATTTGCCACGGGGCTGATGGCAAGTTGGGTAATGCCGGCGCTACGGATTTGGCATCGTCAACGCTTGATCTCCAGGCGCGAATTGCTGTGATTACGTATGGCAAAGGCCAAATGACACCCTTTAATGGTAGGCTTACCGAACAGGAAATAGCAGCATTGGCACAGTATATTGAATCCTTTAGGGAATAAATGGAAGCTTCCTCAGATATAGAACAGCACATTGAGACCTGCGTCCTTATAGGCGTGGTCACACAAAATCAAGAAGCCGAAGAGGTTGATGAATACCTCGACGAACTGGAATTCCTGGCTACAACGGCCAATGCGCAATGTGTGAAACGCTTCACCCAAAATCTCACTCATCCCGACCGACGTACTTTCGTGGGGACGGGTAAAATGGAGGAGATCAAAGAATACGTTCATGATCACCAGGTTGATATTGTCATCTTCGACGATGAATTGTCGCCTTCACAGCTGCGCAATATTGAACGCGTGGTCAATCCGGATGAGTTTGCCGATTTCAAGGTGAAGATTCTCGATAGGAACAACTTGATTCTCGACATTTTTGCAGCGAGAGCGCGAACGGCACACGCAAAGACTCAGGTGGAGCTGGCGCAGTATCAATACCTGCTCCCTCGTCTCACCAATATGTGGACTCACCTTTCCAAGCAAAAAGGGGGGATTGGTATGAAAGGTCCCGGTGAGAAGGAAATTGAAACCGACCGCCGGATAATCCGCGACAAAATTGCGTTGCTCAAGACCAAACTGACTCAAATCGACCGGCAGATGGCTACGCAACGTGGCAACCGGGGGGGAATGGTCCGCGTGGCATTGGTGGGATACACCAATGTGGGCAAGAGTACCATCATGAACATGATCAGCAAGAGTGAAGTTTTTGCTGAGAATAAGCTTTTCGCTACCCTCGATACGACAGTGCGCAAAGTGGTCATTCATAACTTGCCTTTCCTTTTGGCCGATACCGTGGGGTTTATCCGCAAGCTGCCTCATCAGCTTATTGAATCCTTTAAATCTACACTGGATGAAACCCGTGAGTCGGACATTTTGATTCACGTAGTAGATGTTTCGCATCCCGGTTTTGAGGATCAATACCATGTAGTGGAGAAAACCCTTGCGGAAATTGGTACGGAAGGGAAACCCACGATTATAGTGTTCAACAAAATCGATCAATACACCTTCGATCCCGATTCTCCGGATGCCGTCTCGCTCAAAGCGCTCAAGAAAACATGGATGGCCAAGATGACCGATAAGGATATTGTGTTCATCTCGGCAATTGACAAAGGAAATGTCGAAGAGTTCAAGGATATGCTCTATGAGCGGGTGAAGGAGATCCATGCGAAGCGTTACCCCTACAACAATTATTACTTCTGATCAGCATTGAACGTTGCGGTAAGTCTGTGTATGCTGCAGAATGATCAAACCGTAAGCCTTGCACTATTGCCCACATCAATGGGGGAATCCTATGGTGATGATTGTATCAATGGATGCCGGGAAGGAAAAATTGGCAAATGAATTAGAATGGAAGCCTTATCTTTAAGGTCGCAACCCCCACTTTAAGGTGGATCAACTCATCAAAATGAAAAACATTTACGCATTGGCACTTTTAGTATTAAGTGCAGTTCCAACCTTCGCTCAGGATGAATACTTTGAACTAGTCAGCGAAGATAACTTCTGGCAATCGTGGCAAAGTGGATTCTTTGTGATCAATGCCGAACAGTATTTTGATGGTGACTCGGTAATTGGTGATTACACGTATTATGCCTTCTATTCCGTCCTGGATATCGCTCCCGATTCTCCGGCACTTGATGGCTGGCTACGGGAAGACGTAGATGAGCAAACTATATACGTACGAAGTGGAGGCGAGGACAAGCTGATGTATGATTTCGACGTGCAGCCCGGTGATATTTTCGTGGTGGAAAGTCAACTTTGTCAGGCCGTAATGCAGGTTGAGTCGCTCACTACTGCCACTGTGAACGGACAGGAACGCGAGCAAATCAACTTCTTGGGAGACGACGGTGAGTATTGGATTGAAGGAATTGGTTCTGTGTACTCGGTGTTCCATCCGGGTTTTATCCAATGTAATCTTACCGATTTCCAGCCTGAAGTGAAGTGCTTCTATACCTCAGGAGAGTGGTATTGGACCAATCCGGCCATTGAAGAGCCGTGCGAAGACATCACGATTTCTGTCCCATCGACTGAAGCGCCTCAGCCGGCGTTGTACCCCAATCCGGTGGATCGCGAGTTCAAAGTGGTGTTCACGACACCTCATTCAGGTAGTGTGGATATCCTGACAATGTCGGGTGAGGTGGCGAAGACCGTCCATTTGGCGGATGCCTTTAAACACCAGATCGACGTGAGCGATCTCCCCACAGGAATCTATGTCGTTCAGATCACCACTGAAAATGGCGAGGTATTTACCTCACGACTCATCAAAGGGTAACTCTTTTTCCAGACAGTTTTTTGATTCAGATCGTTCCCCTGTGGCAGGTGTTGACAACAATCCTTCAAATCTCCCGAGGGGCATACGGGCTTTTGTAATTTCGCGTTGTAATTAAAAACCTGCATGCGACTGATTTTGACATTCATAGGCTTAGGCTCTTTCCTGTTGGCGGGGGCTCAGAAGCAGCATTTTGTTGATTTTTACGACAACGGTACCAAGATGACCGAAGGCTTCTACGAAGGAGGCACCGAGCACGGCGAGTGGAAATCGTACTATGAAAGTGGTGAGCTCAAAGAAGTGAGCAACTACTGGCATGGCAAGCTGCACGGACAAGTTATCGCCTATCACCTCAATGGCCAGCCTATGCATGAGGGCTTTTTTCGATTGGGGGATCCCGATAGCACATTGACTTCCTGGAATGCCCGTGGTGAGGTTTTGGAACAAGGGGCATACGCCAAAGGTGAAAAAACGGGTGAGTGGTTGTACTACCATGCGGCCGATCAGTTGTGGATGAAGGAGATGTACACGGATTCTGCCATGCTGCTGTTGGAGCTCCACGGACCTGAAGGAGAGGTGTGGATCACGGAAGGAAATGGTGTTCAAAAAGAATTCAACGACAGCGGAAAGCTGATTAAGGAAACTACTTATAAAGATGGTTTGCCGAATGGCGCGTTCATAGAGTATTTTTCCAATGACCAGGTCCGTATTAAAGGTCAATACCTCAATGGATTCCGTGATTGGGAGTGGATTGAATATTACCGCCTGGGTCAGGTAAAGAAGAAGTCGGCATACGCCAAAGGGATTTTGGATGGTCCTTTCGAACAATACTTTCGCTCTGAAAACCTTGAAGTGAAAGGCTCCTATGTCAACGGAAAGAAAGAAGGACGATGGCAATGGTTTCTCGAGTCCGGCCAGGTGGACATGGAAGGTGATTTCATGGCCGATTTGCAGCACGGTGACTGGGTTTGGTATTTCTCCAACGGCAATCGCAATTACTATGGTTCATTTGATCACGGTAAGAAAACCGGCGAGTGGACCTTCCACTATTTCGGTGGTGAGGTATGGAAAAAGGGTCAGTATAGTGCCGATTTAAAGGAGGGCGCCTGGGAGTTTTGGTTTGAAAACGGCAACAAGCTGATGGAAGGCACCTATGTGGCCGATCAGGAAGATGGAGAATGGCAAAGCTGGTATGACAATGGTTCTCAAAAGGATATTGGTCATTACAAAGCCGGCCGAATGGAAGGGAGTTGGATGGGCTGGTACCCCAATCGCGTGAAGGACTACGAGGGCAGTTGGTCCAATGATTTGAAGTCGGGCAAATGGAGCTACTGGTACGACAACGGAAAGCCCCAGGAGACAGGTAGTTACGACAGCGAGGGCCGTAAAACAGGTTACTGGGAGACATTCAATGAGAGCGGCATTTTGGAAATGAAAGGGTCTTATGAAGAAGGTACGCCATCCGGCAAATGGGAATACTTCTACCCCAATGGTAGCCCGATGCAGACGCAATCATACAAAGACGGAAAATTGGACGGAGAAGCATTGTCGTACAACAAGTTCGGCAAGGTCGCGCAGGAAGTGAATTACAAGATGGGCAAGCGCCATGGGGATTATATTGTGTACAATGAACGAACCGGCAAGCCGGATATTCATTATCAATATGAAAACGGGATGGTAGCCAAAGTTCTGGTTAACCGAAATGGTGGAAAATAAGTGACTGGCTTGTCTGGTTTACCTTTTTAAGGCAAGGCTTGCCATCGAAGGAAAAAACGTACTATATTTGCAGTCAAATAGCGAGTAGTAAATGAGGAGGGGTTCGAAACCCCTCTTTTTTTTAATATGCTGTATGATTTCTGAAGAGAAGGTACGGTTGCTCATAGAAGAGCAAGTCGAAGGCGGGCCGAATTTCCTGGTTGCATTGCATGTAGGGACGGACAATGTCATTGATATTGTGATGGATGGCGACGAAGGTTTCTCGATCCAGGAATGCATCAACTTGAACCGTTATTTGGAAAGAACCCTTGATCGAGATATCGAAGATTTCAATATCAAGGTGTCGTCGCCGGGGCTGGATCAGCCGTTTAAAGTGCGTCGACAGTACTATAAAAATGTGGGACGCAATGTGAAAGTAACGCTCAACGAAGGTGAGGTCATCGAAGGTGAGCTGATGTCGGTTGACGACGATCATGTTGTGGTTCGCACGCGTGTTAAAGAACGTATAGAAGGCCGGAAGGCCAAGCATTGGGTAGAGACGGATCACAGTATTGGTCACGCCGATATCCTGGCAACTAAAGTCATTATATCATTCAAATAAATGCAAAGATGAACGGTGTAAACCTGATCGAATCATTTTCTGAATTCAAGGAATTCAAGAACATTGACAGGGAAACCATGATGAGTATCCTTGAAGATGTGTTTCGCAACATGGTGATCAAGAAATTCGGCAGCGATGAGAACTTCGACATCATTATCAACGTGGACAAGGGTGACCTTGAAATCTGGAGAAACCGGGAGATCGTTCCCGATGGTGAGCTTGAAGATGAGATGCTGGAAGTGGAATTGAGTGAGGCGTTGAAAATCGAGGA
The DNA here is from genome assembly GCA_020437755.1 of Flavobacteriales bacterium. Classification (GTDB taxonomy): domain Bacteria; phylum Bacteroidota; class Bacteroidia; order Flavobacteriales_D; family Sanyastnellaceae; genus JADFAK01. Next base: position 8,792 of record JAGQVX010000077.1, on the reverse strand, counting down.
TGACTTCGAGGTTGGTGAAGAGCTTTCGGAAGAGATTCACCTGGAAGATTTCGGCCGTCGAAACATCTTGTCGATGCGTCAAAATCTTCAGTCGAAGATCCTTGACCTGGAGAAAGATCATATCTATCAAAAATACAAGGAGCGGGTTGGAGAAATCGTTGCCGGCGAAGTGTACCAGATTTGGAAGCGAGAGATCCTCATCATTGACGATGAAGACAACGAGTTGATCCTTCCACGCGACCAGCAAATTCCAACCGACCGCTTTAAAAAAGGAGATACCGTCCGTGCTGTTGTTGCAGCGGTAGACATGAAGGGTACCAACCCTCAAATCATCCTTTCTCGTACCGCCCCTGAGTTCCTCGAGCGTTTGTTTGAACAGGAAGTTCCGGAGGTGTTTGATGGTTTGATTACCATTAAGAAAATTGTTCGTGAGCCGGGTGAGCGCGCTAAAGTTGCCGTAGAATCTTACGATGACCGTATTGACCCGGTAGGTGCTTGCGTAGGTATGAAAGGTGCACGTATTCATACCATTGTACGTGAATTGAAGAATGAGAATATTGACGTGATCAACTATACCGCCAACAACCAACTGCTCATCCAACGAGCTTTGAGTCCGGCGAAGATTTCTTCGATCAACCTCGACAATGAGAACATGAAAGCTGATGTATTCCTCAAGCCCGATCAGGTGTCGCTGGCAATTGGAAAAGGAGGACACAACATCAAGCTTGCAGGCAAGCTCACGGGTTATGAAATAGACGTATACCGTGAATCGGATGCGGATATCGATGATGTGGATCTCGAAGAATTTGCAGATGAAATCGACCACTGGATTTTGGACGCTCTGAAATCTATTGGTTGTGATACCGCGCGCAGCGTACTGGAGTTGTCGGAAGGCGACCTGGTAAAGCGTACCGATTTGGAGGAAGAGACCATTGCTGAAGTGGTTCGAATCCTCAAGGAAGAATTGGAGTGATTATTCCCCGTTCATTGACGGGAGGCAATAAAGAAAAGAATTAGGAAAGCTATTTATGACGAAAAGCAGTAAACCAGTCAGACTGAGCAAGGTCGCACGAGAACTGAACGTGGGTATTGTGACGATTACGGAATTCCTTGACAAGAAAGGGATTTCCATTGATTCGTCGCCCAATACCAAGATCGAGCCAGATGTTTACGAACTTTTGATCGGTGAATTTCAAGGCGAAAAGGCCGTTAAGGAAAAGTCGGAGCAAATCCTCACCCGCACGCGCGAGCAGCGGGAGTCGGTTTCGATCGAGTCTACCCGAAAATCATCCGATGAAGATGATGAAGAAGAAGGGGAAGAGGAGGCTGCTGCACCAGCACCAACACCAACTGCTGCCCCAGCACCTGAGCCCAAGCCAGCTCCTGCTCCTGCGCCCGAGGTGAAACCTGCTGTAGAGGAAGCACCGAAAGAAGAGAAGAAAGAAGAGCCGGTTGCCGCTAAGCCGTCTGAAGAGCAACCTAAGCCAGCCGAGAAACCGGAAGAAAAACCGGCCAAGGAAGAGCCAAAAGTTGAAGATGAAGTGGTTCGTGCCAAAGCGTCCGCCCCGGGAGTTAAAGTTCTGGGTAAGGTCGACTTGGAAGGACTCAATAAGAATAAGAAGAAGGAAGAGGAGAAGCCTGCCGCTGAGAAAGTGGAAAAGGAAGCTCCAAAGCCAAAAGAAGAACCGGCTCCCGAAGCACCAGCTGCTCCCAAAGAGCCTGAGCTGATCAAGGCAAGAGCCGAAAAGCTCGAAGGAGTAAAGGTTCTTCGAAAAATTGAACTTAAAGAGGAGCCCAAGAAGAAGAAAGCTACACCTGTTGCTTCATCTTCAGACTCGGCCGATGATCGCAAGAAGCGCAAGCGCAAGCGTGTATCCAAAGTGGATGTAAGCAAGCAAGCGCAGCAAAACCGTAAGGGTGGTGCTCCTGCGTCAAAACAAAAAGGCGCCAAAGCCAAGCCGGAAATCAGCGAGGCTGATATCCAAAAGGAAATCAAAGAAACTCTGGCACGCCTCAGCGGAAAGGGAAAATCGAAGTCTGCTAAACTCCGCCGACAAAAACGCGACGAGCGCGCGGCTCAGTCGGAAGAGGAAATGGCACGGGCAGCAGAAGACCGAATGGTACTCAAACTCACCGAGTTTGTTACCGTATCGGAGCTGGCCAGCATGATGGATAAGCAAGCTACCGACATCATCTCAGCTTGTATGTCGCTCGGTATCTTCGCATCGATTAACCAACGACTCGACGCCGAAACGATCAGCATCATCGCTGAAGAATTCGGTTATCAGGTTGAGTTTGTGAGCTCGGATGTTCAGGAAGCTATCTTAGAAGAGGAAGATGCTCCGGATCAATTGAAAACCCGTCCGCCAATCGTTACGGTGATGGGACACGTTGACCACGGTAAAACTTCGCTTCTCGATTATGTACGTAAGGCCAACGTAATTGCCGGTGAAGCAGGGGGAATTACCCAGCACATCGGTGCTTATGGTGTCCAGTTGGACGACGGACGAAAAATTACGTTCCTCGATACTCCTGGTCACGAGGCGTTTACCGCTATGCGTGCTCGTGGTGCGCAGGTAACCGACCTGGCCATTATTGTGGTAGCTGCCGATGACGCAGTGATGCCTCAAACGCGTGAGGCCATTAGCCACGCGCAAGCAGCGGGTATCCCCATGATATTTGCAATCAATAAAATAGACCGACCAAACGCCAACCCTGATAAAATCAAGGAAGAGCTGGCCGGCATGAATATTCTCGTCGAAGAATGGGGAGGTAAGTACCAGAGTCAGGATATTTCGGCGAAGACCGGACAAAATGTAGGCGATTTGTTGGATAAGGTATTGCTCGAGGCCGAATTGCTCGAACTGCAAGCCAATCCGGACAAGCGCGCTATGGGAACCGTCGTAGAATCGATGCTCGATAAGGGACGTGGATTTGTGACAACACTCCTCGTTGAGGCGGGTACACTGCGCGTTGGAGATCCGATTCTGGCCGGACAGTGGTCGGGACGTGTGCGCTCGATGTTTAATGAACGCGGTCAACGTATTGATGAGGCAGGTCCTTCAACTCCGGTTTCGATGCTGGGTATGTCGGGTGCGCCAAATGCGGGTGACAAGTTCCACATCTTCGAAGATGAGAAAGAAGCGAAAAACATCGCCCTTAAGCGTCAGCAATTGCAGCGTGAGCAGGGAATACGTGCTCAACGCCACATTACCATGGAAGAGATTGGTCGTCGTATCGCTCTTGGAGAGTTCAAGGAGCTCAACCTGGTAGTGAAAGGTGACGTGGATGGTTCAGTAGAGGCGTTGACCGATTCGCTGCAGAAACTTTCTACGGAAAAGGTTCAGGTGAATGTGATCCACAAGGCTGTGGGTGGTGTTTCCGAAACCGACGTACTCCTCGCAAGTGCCTCCGATGCGATTATCATCGCATTCCAGGTTCGCCCGAGTGCTACTGCCCGCAAGTTGGCAGAGAAAGAAGGAGTTCAGGTTCGCCAGTACTCTGTAATTTACAAGGCGATCGAAGAGATGAAAGAAGCCATGGAAGGCCTGCTTTCAGCCAAGATCGAAGAAAAAGTTACGGGTACAGCGGAAATCCGGGAGACGTTCAAGATTACCAAAGTGGGTACCATTGCAGGTTGTTTCGTGCTTGATGGAAAAATCAATCGCAAGAGCAAAGTGCGTGTTATTCGCGACGGAATCGTGGCGTACACCGGGGAACTCGGCAGCCTGAAACGTTTCCAGGACGATGTGAAGGAAGTTACGAAAGGATTCGAATGCGGTTTGAATATCGCAGGCTTCAATGATATCAAAGTGGGCGATCAGGTAGAAGCTTACGAAGAAATCGAAGTGAAGCAGACCCTGTAATCCATTTGGCGCATGCCTGCTTCTTAATCAATTCAACTTACTGATGTAATTCGGGGAGCTCGATCTCACTGCGTACAATGTGCGCTTGTGGGAAGCGTTCACGCAATTCAACCAAATCTTTGTAAGCATCGAATTCCGTGCGGTAATTGCCTATTCTGACGGCAAAATTGGGAGCATTGGATTCGAGATAGCAGGGAAGATCGTGGTTCTCCATCATTAAATTACCACGGATTTGCTTGGCCTGCTGCAGGTTTCCAAAGTACACTTGTATGCGGTAACCATTGATAGGCTTCGGATTTCGAATCATGGCCCTGTCGAGTGAATCCAGTGCTGCATTTCTTAGCACCTGCACATCACCACGCTGATATACAGGAGTTGGTACTTCAATGACTGTATCGGTTACTGCCGGTTCAGAAGTCTCCAAATCCGTTGCTTCATGAGGGTCCAATGGGGCAACAACACTGCTATCGGCCTCCATTTCTTTGACTGTTTCCTTCTTGAACATTTTTTTCCACCATGTATCATCTTCCTGCGCATGGGTGTAAGAAGAAAGCACAAGGCCAAATAGGGTGCAAAGTATGATTCGAGACATCTTGAAAGTATTAACGCGACAAATCTACATTTTATCGCTCGGAAGTTGGTCAAGATCCATTATTCGTGCCAATAATTGGGTCACTCGCCGGCGCCCTTATATAATAGGTATAGCGAGAGGGTGACAGGAAGCAAGGCGGACACCTTAGAGAATGTAGCACGGGGAAGGAGGTTCTCCGGATACATGGGCTTGTTCCGGAGAAGTGCGACGATGGGGATTGAACAGGGTTCATTTCCTCACATAGGCTGGCAAGGGGAGTGCCCGACCTTTGGTACGAACTGATAATTTGGAATAAATTTGATCTAACTATCGTCTTGTGGCTGAAACCCAGCGAATAAGGTAGTCTTCCTTATTTAGAATACTTTTAAATTAAAATCCAAGTTGACAAAATTGTGACATTGCGCCTCCGTGAGTGTTAAATTCCTATAAATTTGCGCGCGAATTTTCTAGGATTCTGTACAGAAAAAGACGCACAATGAGTAGAATTCCTTACGGAAGCTATCAGTCCAAATTAAGAGCGGTATTACTGCTCTCAGCACTGTTTCTCTTTTCGACATCGGCTTTGAGAGCCGGTATCTTCGATGAAGGAGACCCCGCAGCGGGAAAAGCTATTTTTAATGCCAACTGCGCTTCGTGCCACACCACTACCGATGCTGTTCTTGCAGCTCCCGGTCTTGGAGGTATTGACGAGCGATGGGGTACAACGGAAGAAATGCTGGTGAAATGGATTACCAATCCAAATGGTGCCATTGAAACCGGTGATCCGTATATCACCTCCCTGATCAAGACGTACGAAAGTTCGTTTGGAATCATGACTCCGCAGCCGGTTGATGAGGCGCAGATCAAGGATATTTTCGCATATATCCTTCGTGCTCCTGTTGAAGGGGGAGACGCTGCCGATGCAGGAAGTGCTTGTCCCACCATCCACGACAACGATGATGATGTTTCAAGTGCTGCGGGAATTTGGTTCCTGATTATAGGCGTATTGTTCCTCATCATTGCCTTGAGTGCTGCAGGTACCAACCGCAGTTTGAAAAATGCCCGATTGGAATCGGAAGGCAAGGAGCCTATGCCGCATCAAACCTACTCTCAGATGGTGATGGGCTGGATGGGCCGCAACAAGGCGTTTGTTTCAGTGATTGGTCTGTTTGTAGTGTGCTACTTTATCACCGTTAGTTATATCGGTGCTATGGGTATCGGGGTGTATGAAGGTTATGAGCCTGAACAGCCTATATGGTTTTCGCATGCGGTTCACGCTTGTGAGAACGAGATTGATTGTGAATACTGTCACCACTCGGCACGCAAAGGTCGCCACGCTGGAATTCCTTCTACCAATGTGTGTATGAACTGCCACAAGGGGGTTAAAGAAGGTCGTAAGACAGGTACTGAGGAGATCAATAAAATCTATGCTGCCATCGGATTTGATCCGGCAACAGGTCAGTACAAAGAAGATCACGTAGAAGATCCGGTGAAATGGGTAAAGGTTCACAACCTGCCCGATCACGTTTACTTCTCACACGCACAACACGTGGAAGTAGGTGGCTTGAACTGCCGCAACTGTCACGGTCCGGTAGAAACATTCGTTTCAGGCCGAATTTCTCCGGTTGAAGAAACCAACGAGCAGAACATCCCTGGTTTGATCGAGTTGAGTAAGCCTACCCTCACCATGGGTTGGTGTATTGAATGCCACAACAAGGCTGAAATCGACTTGGCAAGCAGCGATTACTATATAGATATGCACGATCGTATGAAATCCAGCGAGCGAGGACGTGAGGAATTGCGTCGAATCCTGGATGAGGATGGTGCTGCAACAGTGAAGGAATTGGGTGGCTGGGAATGCGCCAAATGCCACTACTAATAAACCGATTGTTACCCGATGGGAAAAACATCAATTAAGTACTGGACCGGTATCGATGAACTCGAAAACACTCCTGAATTTCAGGAGTCACAACAGAATGAGTTTGTCCAGGATCAATCGATCGATGAATTTTTAGGTGATGATCGCCTGAAAGAAACGAACACAGGTAGAAGGGACTTCCTTAAATTCCTGGGATTCAGTTTGACAGCCGCTACTTTGGCAGCTTGTGAAACTCCCGTGGTGAAGTCGATCCCTTATGTTACCAAGCCTGAGGAGATTACTCCCGGGGTGGCCAACTGGTATGCTTCTACATACTACGATGGACAGAACTACGGTAACATCCTGGTGAAAACGCGTGAAGGTCGCCCCATTTTTATCAAGGGCAACAAGGAGTTTGGCATGGGTGGCGGTGCATTGAATGCGCGCATCAATTCATCTGTACTGAGTTTGTATAACTCGGCACGTTTGAAGGGCCCACGTTCTAACGGCTCTTCTGTTGGTTGGGACGCATTGGATGCCAGCGTAATGGAAGGTCTAAAAGCTGCCCAAGGCAAAGTGGCGGTTATTGCTCCAACTGTTATTAGTCCTACAACCGCGAAAGCTATTGCAACGTTCAACGCTGCATTTGGCGGCCGCCTGGTGCAGTACGATTCGGTATCGTATTCGGGTGTTCGCAATGCGCATGAAGCAACTCATGGAAAAAGCGTTGTTCCGGCATATGACTTCTCGAAAGCCAAGACCATCGTGGGCATTGGCTGCGACTTTCTCGGAACCTGGATGTGTTCGAATGTGAACGCTTCTCAGTATGGCAAGACCCGAATTCCTGAAGGCGCATGGATGTCGAAGCACTATCAATTTGAAGCGAATATGTCACTTACCGGATCCAACGCCGATGTGCGTGTGCCGGTGAAGGTGAGTGAAGAAGCATTGGTTGTTGCAGCTTTGCACAATGAGATTGCCGGCGGTGGTTCGGTATCATTGGAAGAGCACGTGATGGCCGGTGTGAAGGCTGCAGCTGCCGACCTGAAGGCTGCCAAGGGCAACAGCCTGGTGGTTTCAGGAAGCAACGACGCCAATGTGCAGCAGGTGATCAACGCTATCAATAAGGCGTTGGGCAACTACGGCACAACATTGAATGTAGATATGCCAACCAACTTCTACAAAGGCTCAGAAGCCGATATGAAGAAGTTGTTGAGTGATATGAAGAGCGGAGCCGTTGAGGCAGTAGTTGTTTACGGAGCAAATCCGGCTTACAACTGGCCCAATGCTCAGGAAGTTAATGAGGCATTCGCCAAATTGAAGACTTCTGTTTCGCTCAACTTGTTTAAGGATGAAACAGGTGCATTGTGTCAACATCATGCCCCTGACCATCACTACCTGGAGAGCTGGGGTGATTTGAACCCTATGGGTGATCGTATCGACTTGGTACAGCCTACCATCTCTCCGTTGTTCTCAACTCGTTATGGTCAGGAAAGCTTGTTGAAGTGGGCCGGACAATCTGTTGATTACTACACCTACCTCCGTACACATTACAATTCAATGTATGTGTCGGACAATATGTTGAAAGACAAAACTTGGTTTACCGCGGTTCACAACGGTACCATGAAGTCGGCGCAAACTGCACCTGCAGAAATGGCGGCTGAAGGTACTGCTGAAATGCCGGTTGAGGAGGTGGATGCAGCTCCGGTTGCAATGAGTGGTTCGGTTTCCGATGCGATTAATGCAATTAAGGCATCCGCCAAAGGTGGTGCCTGGGAACTTGCAATGTATCAGAGCGTAGCTATAGGCGACGGTTCGGATGCGGGTAACCCTTGGTTGCAAGAGCTTCCGGATCCAATCACGAAAATCACATGGGACAACTATGTTACCATGTCTCCACTTGATTGTGTAGATAACGGAATCAATACTACCATTGCTCAGCGTGATAAGGCGAGCGTGGTGAAAGTAACAGCCGGAGAAACCTCTGTAATGTTGCCTGTATTCCCTACTCCCGGACAAAAGCGCGGTACTATCGGTATTGCCTTGGGATATGGACGCGGTGCTGGCAATGCTGAAGTAGGTAAGGCTGTGTATGTAGTGGATGAGGATGGTCAGTTTGTAATGACCGATGGCAACCGCACTCCTATCGGAGCTAATGCGATGCCGTTGACCACCTGGGTGGGCAACACCATCAACTACGCGAACTACAACGTAACTGTTGAAGTTACCGGCGAAGAAATGAGTCTGGCAACTACCCAAATGCACAACACCGTTATGGGTCGTGATTCGGTAGTTCGAGAAACAACTTTGGCCAAGTATGCCGCTGAAAAAGGAAAAGCAAAAGGTGAAGCATCATGGAATGAAGCTCATACACTCGCAGTTCACCACGATGTGAATGGCGATCATGAGTTGAATGCCCAGGATCGTGAGCCGACCAGCAATTTTGATTTATGGCATGAGCATCCGGTTTCGGGTGTGGGTCACCGATGGGGAATGA
>JAGQVX010000076.1 GCA_020437755.1 Flavobacteriales bacterium | reverse complement strand
CAGTGGTTCAGCCTGGAGAATTTGGAATACAGGCTGCGGCTGGGAAATTGGACTCGTAGAAGATATTGGATTCGGAGAAAACTGGAACCGCTACGCACGCTACTACACAGGGTTTTGCAACGAGATACCTGTAGAACAACTCGGTCTGGAAGCATTGACTACTACAACCTTTTATGATGGGTTTGGACAACCACTCACCGGACTTGAAACCAGTCTGGATTCATTTGAAGGCTGCACCGACCCGGCTGCCTGCAACTACGACTCAACCGCAGTATGTGACGATGGCTCTTGCCATTTGCCGGATGGCTGCACAAACCCTGTAGCATGCAACTACAACTCGGCTGCATTGTGTGACGATGGCTCATGCATCCTGCCCGATGGCTGTACCGATTCCATGGCCTGCAACTACAACTCAGCGGCTTTGTGCGATGATGGGTCCTGCATACTTCCGGACGGATGTACCGACCCTACGGCTTGCAACTTCAACTCAACAGCGCTGTGCGACGATGGGTCTTGCATACTCCCCGACGGCTGTACGAATCCAGGTGCCTGTAATTTTGATTCTGCGGCACTCTGCGACGACGGAAGTTGTGAATTTACTTCCTGTCTGGGATGTACGGATCCAACTGCCTGTGAGTATGATTCGTCGGCCCTCATCGATGATGGTTCATGCGCTACCTATCCGGGAGATAGCTGTGATGATGGTAATGTTTATACTGCCAATGATGAAATTCAGATGAATTGTTTGTGTGAAGGCACGCCAATCGATACCGATGGTGATGGGATTTCCGATGAAGATGAAATCAACGTATACGGCACTGACCCTTACCTTCAAGATTCCGACTATGACGGTCTCACAGATGGTCTGGAAATCACGCTTGCGGGCACCGATCCACTCGATCCGGATACCAATGACAATGGTTGCGGAGATGCGGAGGAATTCGCCGGACTCTGCGGCGGAAATTCAGGATCTTGTCCGGGCGACTACAACAACGATTCACAGGTCAATACGGCCGACTTGCTGCTTTTCCTCGGGTTCTTCGGGACTGTGTGTGAGTAGATGAATTGCTTTTGACGCATTCCAGAGATTGAAAAGAACGAGTGCGTCTGAAAACATATATTACATAAACGCTTCACGATAAGATTATCGATAATCTTGTAGTGAAGCGTTTTAGTTCAAGTATGATTGTAGTATTATAGAGGATTCAAACGGATTTAACGCCTAAGTTCCCATTGAATGAAAGTAACAACTGCACAAGATGAGCGCATTGCGCAAATGAAGTTTTCTTCTGTTTACCCTCACTATATCACGAAAGTTGAGAAAAAAGGGCGGACAATTGCCGAGCTGCACGAAGTCATTCATTGGTTCACCGGTTTCAATGATTCAAAACTCCAAAAGCTAATTGACGAACAAGCAACGTTTGAGCAATTCTTCAAAGAAGCGAAACTAAATCCCAATGCTCATCTCGTTCATGGAGTCATTTGTGGCTATCGAATTGAAGAGATCGAATTCCCCACCACCCGCAATGTCCGTATCCTCGATAAACTCGTTGACGAACTTGCCAAGGGAAGAAAGATGGAGAAGATTCTTAGGGGGTGATGGTTTTTGAGTGATTAATCAGGACGCATTTTGTGAAATGCAAGATTAAGTGTATATATCGGCACGGGCGCCGATTTATCGCGCCCTTCTTTTGCATCCACACGCCAAATCCCAACAGATACAAACTCCTCCCACTTGGAATTGCCTTTGAATAATGAGCGCACTAATTTTGCGATATTGGGCTTGAGGGTACCGCCCCGAGGAACGAGAGATTAGCAAGAGGCAAGAGCAAGAGGTTAGTGCAAGAGGTTAGTGCAAGAGGTTAGTGCAAGAGGTTAGTGCAAGAGGAGATGAGGACGAGGGCTGCTGATTAGCGACAGGCTGCGTCATCCATCATCGGCACGGGCGTCGATTTATCGCGCCTAATTCAGCTTTAAAAGAAAAAAGGACCTTCAGTCTATTCCGAAGGTCCTCTTAGTTTTAGATCCATGCGATTATAATCTCACATTCGTAATCAATCTAAAGGTTCATGCAAGATGATTAGAGCATGGTTGTTTGTTCCTGATATTCAGTAAGCTTCAAGCCTGTTTCCTTAAGCTTCTTGTAGCCACCTTTGATGTTGACCAAGTTCTTGAAGCCATTCTTGCGAAGGATGCTCGCGGCAATAACCGAACGGTATCCACCCGCACAGTGCAGATAATACTTGTGTCCTTTATCCAGCTTGTCCAGATTCGAATTGATCGTGTCCAATGGATAGTTGCGTACGCCCATCAAGTGTTCGCTCTCATATTCTGATTCCTTGCGGACGTCAAGCGTAGTCATATCGTCGGCATTGAACGCCTTGGCAAAATCATCTGCTTCCACTTCATCGAGTGTTTCAACGTCGTAGCCTGCTGCTTTCCACGCTTCAATACCTCCTTTCAAGTATCCAATGGTGTTGTCGTAACCCACGCGCGACAAGCGAACAATCACTTCTTCTTCTTTGCCTTCTTCAGCAATGAACAGAATTGGAGTTTGCAAGTCCTCTATCAATGCGCCTACCCATGGAGCAAAGTTGTCGTCCACACCAATGAAAATCGATCCGGGAACGAAGCCCTGTGGGAATACAGTGTTCGGACGGGTGTCCAGAATAATCGTACGATCGTTGGCTGCCATCTTTTTGAAATCGGCCGGTTCAATGGCTTCCATTCCTTTTTCAAGGATGAAGTCCAGACTGCCATAGCCGGTTTTGTTGATGACCGCGTTCTTGGGGAAGTACTGTGGAGGGGTTACCAGACCGGAAGTCACTTCCTTCACAAATTCTTCGCGGGTCATTTCCTTGCGCAATGCGTAATTGGTCTTGAGCTGATTGCCCAATGTGTCCCATGTTTCTTTGCTCATGTTCTTTCCGCAAGCCGAACCGGCACCGTGGTTTGGATAAATGATCACATCCTCGGGAAGAGTCATGATCTTATTGCGGAGCGAATCAAATAGGTATGACGCCAGGTCTTCGCGGGTAATGTCCGTTGTAACGGCCAAATCCGGACGACCAACGTCTCCAATGAACAAGGTGTCACCACTGTACAGGCTGTGAGGCTTTCCATTCTCATCGATCAAAAGGAACGAAGAGGATTCCATCGTGTGACCAGGAGTGTGGAGCACTTTGATAGTAACGTTTCCAAGCTTCAGTTCTTCGCCATCAGTAGCAATATGTGCCTCAAAATTGGGCTTTGCTGTAGGTCCGTATACAATGGTAGCACCGGTTTTCTTGGCCAGGTCAAGGTGACCCGATACAAAATCGGCGTGGAAGTGTGTTTCCAAAACATACTTGATACGGGCACCGGCTTTATCTGCCATATCCATATAAGGTTGTGGATCACGCAATGGGTCGATAATGGCTACTTCGCCATTCGATTCGATGTAATAAGCCGCTTCGGCCAAACATCCTGTATAGAGCTGTTCTACTTTCATGTTATATCGTTTAATTCTCGTTTAAATTTGATACCACAAATCTATCCGTGAGACGTTGGTTTAAGTGTAGCTGAGGTTACATAACACGTTGATAATCATCAGGAAAAAACATGACAAATGTTAGATTAGCGGTTAATATTGCACTGGTTCCGCGACCTGAATATGTGCAGCCCTTCCTGGAATTCAACCGGGCGCTGCAGATCCGCGGTGAAGAGCAGATCGTTTTGGGAGCGGAATGCTGCGTGCCTCACCTCACAATAGCTATGGCGGTGCTCACGCAAGGCGAGCGGGAAGAAGTGCATGCTTATCTGAATACCCTGAATCAAAATATTGAGGTGACATTTAACAGCCTTCAAATTGTTCAACGCGCTCCCGATCAATTGGTGCATTGGATGCCTGAAGACGCTGCTCACCTGACTCAGTTGCATGGCCAGGTCAAGTCAATCCTCCCGGCGGAGCCGCATTTGGCGAATGCTACACACTTCTCAACTCCTGTAAATGAATCCACAATTCAATACGTGCGAAAGTTCAGCCAAGGTGAGCTTCCCTATGTTCCGCATGTTACCATGGGATACGGCGAGTGGGGTATGGCTCCTCAATTCCCCCATATCTCCACCTGGCGCTGGGGCATGTTTGAATTGGGAAATCATTGCACGTGCCGGCGAGAAATCCTTTAGAATTGGATCGCCAGACCCAAAGCCATGTGGTGGAAATTGCTCTTGTTCCGGAATCCAACGGTGGCCTCGGTAGCCCGGGTATACAGGTAAATCAACCGTGTCTGGAACCTGACTCCTGAAAAAGTCCATTTGGTTCGGGCATCCGCCAAAAGGACATGCGACGTAGGTAAACCGGTCTTCGAGTGCTCATAGTCAGTCACTTCGGGATTCTTGCTAAAGACATACTGAGCTTTCACCGAAGTGTTTTTGTACTTCCAAACAGCGCGAAGTCCGCCTTGCATTACGTGTCCGAGCCCTTCAATAGGGAAGCGCGTTGTAGTGGCGTAGAACGGATCAAAACTCAGCTCCCTGGGAAACAAATAGCGTCCTTTGCCACCGATGTAAGTACCTATTAACTCCAGCGTCCAATTGCTCCATTTTTGCCCCATGAGCAAGGAAAATGCAGTCGCCTGATCTCCGGCGGTGTGATATTGCAGCAAGGTGTCAGCATTTCCACCGTTTCCAATTTGAAACTGCTGAATCACCATTAGTTTTCCATAGCGCTGCACGCCATAGGTGGTCTCCAGCAAGGCCGTATGGCTAATGTTCTCCAAAAAGTAGTTGTGCAGATCAATGTTCCATTTGGCCTTGTGCCTTCCTATTGAAAAATATCCCAAGCCGGTACTGGAGGTGTTCCCGGCGTATTTTCCGGAGGTACCCCATGGTGTTTTTCCCTGTCCGTATTGGCCAATAGCATGCTCTACCGATTGCCAGTTCCAGGATGAACGGGGTGTTGCTCCCCAATACCAACCGACATGTATAGTCCACAGTGAATCGGGAATCCATTTAAAGGTGACTCCTTCGAGCAGTTTTTCATCCATTCTACCGTCATGGGGCTGCACGAGCGGGGTCTTAAGTTCCTGTCGGCCAATTATAAGGGTAACCTTTTTCGACGAATACCTCGCCAGCAACCGCGTGATCATCCCCCCTTGTGCAGTGGTAGTGCCGTTGGTGGTGGAAAACAATTGCTTTTCAAACCTGCTGTCCTTTAAGTACTCTAAATCGGGAGAAAAGGGTAGGATAGAGGTAAAGGCGCTGCCCTCAACTTCAAAAGAAATCCCTTTTACGGGACGTGTTGCAGCACGAAGACGGGCTGCTAGAGCAGAAGCATAATAATCATCGGTTGACCCGTTGTTGATGGTTGTAAATGACCAGGTACGGGCGTGTCCTGAGAATTGAAGAAAGTTATTTTGCTGGGCGTGTAGGGGTGCGACAAGGAAGAGCACCAGTGTAAGTCCCAGTACCCGAACAAAAATGCGTGAAATGAGCATAGTCTTAGTAGTGGGGCAGCTTATGACGGATTAATCCATACACGAATGTCCCCATGATTGCGCCGAAAATGGCTACAATGATCACCGTATAGCCATAACCAAACAAGATATAGAGAGGACCCGGACAGCCGCCGGTCATCGCCCATCCCAGTCCGAAAATGGTTCCTCCATACAGATAGTTCTTCCAACCTTTAGGGTACTCGACAAATAAGAACGGAGTGCCATCTACTGAGGTCCAGTTGAATTTTCGAGAGAGTTTTTGGAAGATGATTCCAAGTACTACAGCCGAACCAATCACACCGTACATGTGGAATGATTCGAATCGAAACATTTCATGGATGCGGTACCAGCTGATAATTTCGCCTTTGGTAAGAGCAATTCCGAAGAACACTCCAATGAGCATAATAACGAGTTGTCTCATGATGCGTTTCGATTAAAGTTGAAGGATATAAGGAAGAATAAAGTGAGTCATCGTAAGTCCCCCTATGAAGAAGCCGATCACAGCAATTAAGCTGGGCAATTGTAGGTTTGACAGACCGCTGATGGCGTGTCCGGAAGTACATCCATCGGCATAACGCACTCCAAATCCAACCAGAAAACCACCCAGAAGGAAGATGATGATTCCCTTTAACGTGAAAACATGATCCCACGAAAAGTAGTCGGGCTCATACGTCATTCCCGGATTTTTCATGCCGATGCTTTCAAGATGGCGAATGGTCTCTACTGAAATGCCTACCATTGTATCGTCCATCATGAAGTGTGAAGCAATAAAACCGCCTATCACAGCGCCCAGCACGAAAAAGAGTCTCCATGCGTCTTGTTTCCAGTCTTTTCTGAAGAAATCGGTCCACTTACCGGCGCCGGCCATGGTGCACATAGTGGCAAAACTGGTAGAAATACCAAATCGGCGCCCTGCAATAAGCAGCGCGGCCATAGTGATAGTGATACATGGGCCCGCCACGTACCAATCCCAAGGTTTAAATAAGAAGTCCATACGTATGTGATCTAAAACTTGAACAAAAGTAATCGTCTCACAACTCCAAAAAGTGATGTGGGTCACAATTGAAGATGTTCCTTGAAAGGTACAATGTTCGAACGGAATAAAAACAACTACCTGTCCTTTTGTATAATGAATTGCCCCCCATAAGTGCTTACCAATTTGGCGGATGCCTGCTCATTGATAAAATCCCGAACCGCCCTCAAAACAGGCAAGTCACCATGCAATTCGGGAGAAGTCCACTTCAAATCGTCCCCGGCAAGATAGCCTCCGAGCTTGACTTTGCTGAAAAAATTGCGCAAGTCGGCAAGGACAAACTCATAGTAGTGGTTTCCGTCAATATAGATCCAATCAAAGTGCAAGTCTGCAAATAATAGGGCCGCCTTGTCGGAGAATTCGCGGTGATAGTGCACTTCACTCCGATGACCGAAACGCTGTTGAACCCCCTGAAAAATGGCGTCCATGTCCTGTTGGCTTTGCGCGACAAGGCCTCCAAACAAGCGATCACCAAAATCGGTTTGATATGCCCAGGGATCGATAAGGTGCAATTCACGAGGCGCAGCAATATCGAGTATTTGTTGAGTGAAATCACCTTTCCAAACCCCGATTTCGGCACATACGGCATTTCGCGGCATCTTTTTCAAGAGCTTCTCACGCGGATCGCCCAACACGCGTACTCCCCATTTCTTGATTGTCGATTTCATCTGGTTCGGCTTCGTGGCCGAATATCGCAAAAAAATGAGCTCACTACTGTCCACTCGTAGATGCGTAACCATCCTCTGTAGGCACAACTTCTACCCAACGGCCCGCCGATTGAGCATTAACAGTATGGTCATACATGGCCTCGCAATGCACGGCAGGGAGGAAGTAGCGACCCTGGTACGTTGCATGGAGCAACAACACAAAACTCACATTTCCATTGCGCGGCATGCTGAAGTATTTATACGACCGGTCATCCCGAATATCCTCATAGTCGGGAATGCTGCTCTGATGCAAACTGGTTGTTTGATCCATACGTACATTGTGAATCTCCCAACCGGAAGGAATGATTTGAGTTAAGGCCATTTCCCGGTATTCACGGGCCAGACCGGGATGTTTAACTGTTACAACGGCTTTGAAATCTGTCCCTTGGGTCAATTTGGATACATTAATTGGGCGATCATTGAGGTCGAAGTACTGAACCTCAAGTAGCAAATCGTTGCTTACCGGTGATAAATTGCCAACCATGGGTACTCCTTCATTGATCAGTCTGACATAAACCCCTGAATTGCTTTCATTTGTTACTTTAAACTGATTGCCATTGAGGCGTTGTTCAGACAATTGTCGCTGTACAAAGGCATGGGTCGCGGCAAGCGAAACGGCTGATTCATTGTTGTAGGTGTAGGACACTTTCAGACTCTTATCCTTGATTTCACGTGCAAATGACGCTACTCCCATCATGGCAAATGCTGTTGTTTGGGTGCTGTACCAATGCTCGTTACTCAGTCTTTCAGAGAGCTGTGTGACTACTTCGGCGGCTTTCTCGCGTTTTTCGATCCACATCAAACTCATAGCGATCATACCCAGGTCGCGTGTGTCAGAGCCATAACTATAGCTCAGTTCGCTGTAAGGCTGAACCTGAAGAGACAGGTCTTGTATCATACTTTCAGCAATGGAACGTTTGCCCGCAATGGCATAAGCACCCGCTAAAACATAGGACGCTACCTGGTCCAGATTTTCAATTTGTCGCAACCGGTTCATTTGCGATAATTGCGCTTCTCCTGCATACGCCAATGTATACAAGCGGTAAGCCTGAGCCAAGTAGTGCGAAGCATAATGCTGCTCACTAGCGTTCAGCGGCCGCCAGCTGGTGGCCATTTCTTTTTGATGACTCAACCAGCCGTTAATCATATGAGTTGGAACGGTATAACCTTTGGACCGGGCCATAAGCAGGAAATGTCCTGCATACGTGCTTCCCCAATCGCTGGCGTTGGAGCGTCCCGGCCAGTAGCTGAATCCCCCATGCGCCATTTGGAAGGATGCCAGTCGCTTGATGGCTTCCTTCACATTGTTCTCCATTACTTTGCGCTGATAATCGTTCAATTCGCTGATCTCCTCCAAAAACAATTGGGGGAACGCCTTAGACGTGGTCTGCTCCACGCATCCATGTGGGTAGGAGAGGAGATAGTGCATGCGGCGACTCAGGTCTATTGGAGGAATACTACTTACTTCAACGGTCAGTTCATTTGTGCCGGCCATGCCGGTCAAGTCAAATGACTCCTCCCACGATTGTCCCTTCTCGAGGTATTTCTTGTGGACCACAGTATTGGGGGGATTGGGATTGCGTACGTCCATCTCAACATCGTAGTGCGCTTTTTCCTTGCCTGAGGTGACTTCTACATGTATGGTTGCAACGCCCATACGAGGAAGAGCTTTGAATGCGAAATTCACCAGTTGGTCTGTTTGTCCGTTAAACTGTATCGTTCGCGAATTACTGCCTTTGACTTCAAGAAATGAGTTTGCCGATACCTTGATCGTAGCCGACTTGATGTGGTCTTCCATGGCAAACACGGTAACCGGAAGCGTAAATTCTTCATCCGGACCTATAACCCTTGGAGCAGTTGCGAGCGTCATCAATGCCTTTTTGACGGGCACCGCTTTTTCAGTGTTGCCGTATGCCTTATCCTCACGGGCTACAACCATAACACGAACGGACCCCACGTAATTGGGCATAACAAACGTATGCTTGTCCTTTTTACCCGGCTGTAACGTAAACGGACCGGCAAACTCAACAACGGGCTTGAACCGGTTGGCTTTGTTCTTTCCTTTCTTCTCCAGTTCCCCACCTCCGCCAATCGTGAGCAGCTTTCCTTGTTCCGCCAAGAAAGCACCAATGACGTCGTCGTACAAATCCCAGGTGGTAACGCCAAGCGCCTCCCGTGCATAGAAATGATTCCAGGGATCGGGCGTGTCAAATCCGGTGAGGTCAAGCAAGCCTTCGTCCACAATAGCCAGGGTATAGCTCATGCCTCGTCCGGCAGATTCCGAAACTTCAATGACATATTCTTCCTCGGGTTTGAACGACTCAACGGTGTGAATCACCGGACTCAAATGCGTAGAAGGGTCTTCCACCATAATGGGAATGGTTCCATACAAGCGGATGGGCAAATCATTCAGTGTTTGGTTGTGGGGCTGCACCAATGTAATGGAAGCATATACATTAGGGGCCATATCCTCCGTTATGCGAAACGACCAGGTTGTTTGACCTTTCTGTGCCTGTATCCACTCAGCGCGGAGTACTCCATTGCCGTCTTCTATTGTTGCCAAAGCACGTCCGGTTTCCGATGAAGGGAATGTAATGGTGCAGGTTTCGCCAACTTCATAGCGATCCTTATCTGAATTGAATACCAACATACTCTCACCTCCCGGATTCTCCTTTTGGGCTCGTCCCGCCCAGCCCGGCCAGTCAATATAGAAAGTCTGACTGGTGACATGTCCGCTTTCAGGATCTTCCACACGTATAAGGAAGCGCCCCCATTCCGGATAGTTCACCCGAAAAGCAAACTGTCCATTTCCTTTCTTGTCTGTAGAGGCTTTCCCCATGAAGTAAGGAACAACGCCTTCTCCGGTTTCGTATCGATCCAAATCATCCGCATTTCGATCCCACCACCAGCGCCAGTTGATTTCATAAATACTCACTAGCAAACTGTCGCGTTGCACAGGTTTTCCGTCCTGGTCAAATGTCACAATGTCCATCTGATGATCCACATCGGTAAGAAGCATATTCCGCGCCCGGTCGCCTTTAGGTAGTTTAATGCCTACGTAGGATAAGTAGGGAGAGTAATCAATCGTATGGTGGTCAATAGAGAATTCACCTCCTTCTTCGTATACTTTGGTCTCCAGGTAGGCCTTGAGCTTGCCCGGCGCCATGCGTTCCGATCCCATCTTCATCCGCAATGTAGCTTCTCCGTCATTGCTCAGACGTTCCTCAAAAATGACAAGTTCTTCACCATCAAAGCGCCGCACCACATCGTCAAAATGGTAATCCGTATGGGTCTTGAATTGGGTTTTTGTCTGTCGCAATCGAGCAGTGACCCTGGTTTTCAAGTTACGTGCAGGGGCTCCGTGTAGCCACTTTACCTTCATCGTGCCGGTAGTCGTGTTGTCGGCGGCAGTTACGTAGTCTTTATTGAATTCCAGGTTGATTTTCAGACGGTTGGGCTTAATGGTTTCAACCTTGACGTATTTGTTGAAGACAGAACC
The DNA here is from genome assembly GCA_020437755.1 of Flavobacteriales bacterium. Classification (GTDB taxonomy): domain Bacteria; phylum Bacteroidota; class Bacteroidia; order Flavobacteriales_D; family Sanyastnellaceae; genus JADFAK01. Next base: position 6,950 of record JAGQVX010000076.1, on the reverse strand, counting down.
ACCCACGCGCACACGAGCCGTCCAATTCCCGGTGGGGGCTTCAGGATCGGTGTGTGAGGTGAAGCAGAATACGCCGCTTGAATTATTAGGAACTACCTGCTTGTCAACAACCTGGCCCTTGGCATTGATAAGTTCATACTTTATGGGGTGTTCTGCCGGGAGGGGTTCGCCCTGGTTCTCGAGCATGAATGATAGAAACAGGTCATCTCCGGGACGCCATACACCGCGTTCTCCGTAAATGAAGCCCTTCATACCCTTACTCATTCCGGCTCCTCCCACGTCAAATTTGCTAACGGCAAGCGCTGAGTTGCGGTCCAGTTTTACGTATGAGGTGCTCTTGCCATGCTTGGCTACCAACAAGAAAGGTCGGTGTTCAAGATTGGAGAATGTGGCCATTCCGTTTTTGTCAGTGGTGGCATTCGCCAAATGTTGTTGCTGGTAGTTCAACAATTCCACCTTCGCCCCTGAGACAGGAAGCGTAGTGAGCAAATTACTAACGACTACCGTAAAGTGATCGTCGGCACTTCCTTTGACAATAACACCCAGGTCGGATGCCAGGATATTCCGTCCTACGGGTTCCTGAACCATATAATAGGATACATGGCAAGGGTTTTCTCGTTCGCGGTAGGAATATCCGCTGCCGTAGTAATAACTGCCCCAATATCCATAGTCGTAGTCATAGTAGTAGGAGTCGGCAAAATCCCAGTACGATTGATCGGTGCTGGATTCTTCATCCCAGTTTTCAGTAGATTCCATTTCCTCAACAGCCGGAGTGTCGCCACATTCCCAAAGTGAGTATTCCTGACGAAAAGCCAACTCAATGCGGTATATCGCACCCGGATTGGGAGCTATCAGATCCTCGAGGTCGATGTAAAAGTCTTGCCATACCGACAAATCGCGATTTCCTTTTGGGTTAAGGGGCACTTTGATGCTCTTAACCATTCGTCCGGCTCGTTTCATTTCGCGCCTTCCCGACAGGTCATTCACTTGTAGAAACTGAGGGATATTGTTCTCGAACAACTGAATGATTCGTACATCAACTGCACTCAAATTGACAGCTTCAAAAGGAAACCGCAGTCCATTGGAAGAAGGTAGAATAGTCCCCGACGCATTCAGCAATCGGACGCTGGGTTTGATTTGTTCGAACACCACCGGAATGGTTTGAGTAGCCCCCAACCGATACCCCAGTCGGTTTTCGATGCTTTCATCTAGTTCAAGATCCAATTGCCCGGATACTTTTTGCTGGGGATATACAATGAGTTCGTTGATCTCGACAGACGTAGTCAGAGGTGTACCATTACTCATCCGTACCAGTCCGGCGAGATCCTGACCGGGGTTCAATGGATCGGAAAAACGAATCACTACGCGTTGTTCCGGAGATTGCTCCGTGCGCGTTTCGGAAATCTCAAAATCACCCAAAGCAGGGAGCCGCACTTCCTGTTGTCCGAAATCATCGGAGGCTACCTGCTCACCTTTCCACTTGACTTCAATAACCTGCGCTTTGTTGGTTCGTGCAATGCTGTCTACGGTAAAAGTGTGAGCCTGTGTACTCTCGTCATGACTCCATTTAACGGGGAACGATTTCCCGCCCATCGCAACGCTCAGACATTGTTCCAATGATTTGGAATCGCAATGATCCGATGTTCGCAGCGTGCCCTCAAGGTAATGCCAGGTCATTTCTTCTGCACTGTAAGGCTTTAGGGTGTGGGCACTGCATTGCAAGTGCTGCTCAGCAATCTGAAAATTGAATTCGAACTTACTGAGTTCTTCACTTACCTCATAGAGCTTGTTCAGATGCAGTGTCCCTGTATAGGATGCCCCCGTAGGAAGGGGATTGTCGGGTCGGAACTCCAGCGTTTGTGCATCGCTCCAACTCAGCTTTCCTTCGATTGCCGGATGGAATTCCAGGAGATTCTTATCAGCTTCTAAAGAGTCAGCCTGGTTCACAGGAGAGGCCAATCGAATACGAATACTGCTTCTGGAGCCAATCACTCCCGTCGTGAAGGCAGATATATACGCCGTGAAGGCAGGATCCTGATGAATGGGAGAATACTCACGCTTGCAGCCCGATACAAGCAGAATGAAAAGAAGCAGAATAGCAGTTGTCGATTTCATGATCTTTGGGTTCAATTGGAATTCGGACAAAAAGTAATGTGATTTCGCATCGAAATGGAACGAATTACAGAATTCGTGGTCATTCGCTTAGTATTTGCCGAATGGCACCCTATTCTTATAAACCGACGAATGGTAATAGGACAAGAACGTGTCATATTATGGATTCCAGGGGTCAATCTTGAGCATGCCGTCAATCCACATCATGCGAACCGTATTTCCGACCTGCATCGCACTGATTTCCGGAGGAAGTGGCACTTTCATCAAGCCGATTGCCGTCGAAATCTCTGCCACAAGTTGTCCATTTGTCCTTGTGACATGAGAAATAACTCCTTCAACGACCGAAAGGTCCATATTTCCTGCGCTCAACTTGCCTTGTGACATAACGAGCTCTCTGCTTGCCAGTGATGCATAGTCCGACTGTTGGTGACTCACCATAATGGCGCTAAATCCATCTTCTCTTTGACGGTCTCGGATGAGCTGCTTCAATCCCGAAATGGTTTGTGCATCCATCCCCGAAAAAGGTTCATCCAGCAACAAGAGTCGGGGTCGTAAAGCCAGTGTACGGGCTAAAGCTATCCTTCGGCGTTGACCGCCCGACAGTCGGGTGGGATGCAAGTGCGACAATCCACTGAGTTCACAAGTTTCCAGAAGCAAGTTCACCAATTGATCATCGCGCATGCCCTGAGTGCCGAATGCCACATTCTCTTTCACAGTCATGTGATCAAAAACAACCGTTTGCTGCATCAAAAAGCCAATGCCACGTTTGCCAGGTTTTATAAATGCAGCGTCATCTTGCCACACCTGATCATGAAATCGAACCTGACTCCCTTTCACACGGTCAAGTCCCGATAGTATGCGCAGGAGCGTAGTCTTTCCGGCTCCTGACCGGCCCCGAATGGCCAGGATTTCGTTGGGTTGAACACACAAATCAACGTCGAGTTGAAATGAGCCTTCTGCAAAGGAGAGTTGTTTATGGCACTTCAGGAGGATCATATGAGCCGGCGACGGTGTTGTTGATGGTTGAACAAATAAACACCAAGCAGTATTAAAAAAGACACGCCCAGAAGGACAGCCGAATAACCATGTGCGACGGAATAATTCAGTGCTTCAACTTCGTCAAATATGGCGATTGAAATGACTCGTGTTTCTCCTGGAATATTACCTCCCACCATGAGTACCACGCCAAATTCCCCGAGCGTATGAGCCCAGGTGAGGACGGAGGCGGTGATCAATGACGGACGGATGGCGGGCAGCAATACGCGTTTTAGGATGGTCCATTCCGATTTGCCCATCAATAATGCCGACTCCCTTTGGCTGGGGTCCAATTGATTGAATCCGGCGTAAACAGGTTGAAACATAAAAGGCAAACTGTAAATCACCGATGCCAGCAATAGCCCTTCGAATGAAAATGCCATGTGGATTCCTACGGTTTCGTTGAGCCAGCTGCCAAGGGCAGAGGCAGGACTAAAGGCAATAAGTAGGTAAAAACCTAAAACGGTAGGAGGGAGCACCAGTGGCAGGGATACCAGAGTCTCCGGAATGACGCGCCATCGACTCTTCCATAAGTGCATGGCATACGCCAAAGGAATACACAACACCAGGAGAATTCCGGTGGTGAGAAAAGCCAGCTTGGCCGTAAGCCAGAGAGTTGTACCGTCCATAGGGATTTAGTCGGACGAAGATAAGAACTCCGGTCAGTTTAGCGTGTAACCGTGTTCTTGAAGTAGGTCTCTGCAGGATCGTTGAATAAAGTCAACCAATCGGATTCCTTCTTCGGGGTTGGTCTTGAGTACCAAAGCACACAAGGGGAGTGTAAGTGTGTTGTCGGGATAGTGGAACACCCCGTATTGAGTCATTCCGGTTTGCTTTAGACTTACCCCCGCAGTAAAGGCCAGGTCCACACTTTGGGTGGTGATAAAGTGATTGGTTTGTCCCACGTTTCCACCCATGAGCAGATTCGGCTCCAGTTGATGCCAAAGCCCTTGCGATTGGAGGTAGTGCTTTGCAGCTCGTCCAAATGGAGCAAAGCGGGGATTGGGAATCGCCAGCCGCACGTCGGGAGCCGGGTGTCCTGATTGAAACTGTGTCATAATCAGACTATCGGCTGCCCACAATACAAGTGGAGTCTGGGCCAGTATCACAGGTTCCAAAGCATGCATACCATGCGCCACCAGTGAATCCGGATAAACGCAGTCGGCCGATACCAACATGAAGAATGGGGCCCCTTGTTCGATTTGAGCGGTAAGCTGACCACTCGCTCCGTTCACAATGTGTATGTGTGTGTCGTAGGTTCGGTTATATCGCTCAACAATGTCCTTCATGACGTGTTGTGCATTGGAAGCTACAGCAACGGTCTGCACACTTCGGGAAGGCTCTTGGCATGCGCCAAATGTCAGGGCAACCAAAAGCAGAAAGAGCCCCGCGGTATACGAGGCTCTTTCGCACTTGAATGCAAATTGGCCATTGTTAAGTTTGCTAATCAATCTTCAAGTTCACTGAGTTCACGATCAATGATGTCTTCGATGGCTTTTTGCTGCGCCTTATCCATTTTAGCGTCAGCTTTCGCCTTCTTTTTCATAAATCGCAGCATTTGTTTTTTGTGAATTTCGTACGCAATAAAGACCGTGTACTTTTCGCCGTCATAATATTTTTCTTCGCCAATTTTACGGATGTCGGCAATCTGAGTATTGGTAACTTCACGTGCCAGACTCTCGAATTTATCGTTTAACTCAGAAGCATTATTTACTTCTGTTTCAGATAGATATTGATCTGTTACCACTTTCATTCGGGTTTCAACCTGCTGAGCGAGTTCCTTTTTTGCCTGCAAGTCGGCCTTGTTCTTAGCGATGTTTTCATCCATGCTATCACCCTTTCCTACAGCCCTCCAATATCTTTTGTTAGATTCATATTGTGAGCCGCTAAAGGGTTCTTTCACTTTTTCTCCCAAAGTGCTGCTTGATCCGCATCCGGCAAGAACAATGAGCAATAGACCGAAAAAGAGAGTGAGGTTTACGTTTGTTGATTTCATGTTGCGAATTTATTCCACAATCTGTAAAAACCGTGCCATAAACCAATCAGTTCATGATGAGCAGAGGAACTTTCGCCTTCTCTGCAACTTTCTTGGTTATGCTGCGCTTGAATATACGCTCACTTAATGTGTTCTTGCGAGGGATAAGTCCCACCAAATCAATCTGATATGAATTCACAAATTTCAAGATGCCTTCTTCAATCTTCTCACTTGAAATTTCGTGAAACTCAGGGGCCTCATGGGCAAGTTCATTTTTGAGTTCCTTTCGTGCGATGATCTCCGAAATGCCGAGTTGCAATTCCGGATCACGATTAACGTGAAGCACGTAGTTGTCGCTCTTGTTGGTGTCCATGAATTCTTTGAGTACTTCCATTTTATTGCCGGCCAGGTGCGGACGGTAGTCGCTTGCAAACAAGATTCGGCCGAAGGCGTGGTAGGTGACACCATTGGGTATGATGAGCATATCAAGCGCATGTTTCGACATGAAGCGCTCCGTATTGGATTGCTCTGTATGGCCGTTTTCAGTGTGGACGCCATCCGTACCAATCACCATCATATCAATACCCAGTCGGGTAATAAACGCCGAAGGCACCGTAATGAAGGTTCCGTCATAAACCAGCGTCTCGATATGTACATTCGGCACTTCACGGAGCAGGTTATCGCGTTGCAGACCAAGTTTTTCATTGAGTACAATTTCACGCCGGTCGTGATCTGCAGCACTTTTACATTGTGCCGGATCACAGGCATGCATCAGATAAACGGTACCTCCGGGTTCCACGAGGTGACAGGCAAAAACTGCGGCATTGTGGGCACATTCGGAGAAATTCGTGGGGACGAGAACTTGCTTAATCATGGCTTTAATTTTATTCGTGGAGGATCAATAATGGAGTATGGATATGAAAGGTGAGATCACGGGTAACGCTCTTACCAAACAAATCCTGGAGGAAATTCTTTTTACGCTTCAAGGCCACTACCAAATCGGTAGGATATTCCTTTGAGTAGCCCTCAATAGCTTCAACCACACCATCGCTGTCGTCGAAACAAACATTAATGTCTTGATTTTCAAACAGAACATCGAGATGGTTCATTTCCTGATTCATGGTGAAGGTGTCGCTGTCAGACTTCACATTGAGAATAGTGAGATTGGCATCGAAGGTCTTTACAATGTTTTGCAGCGGTTCGATTACCGTGTCGTTCTTGAATGGCTTTAAATCGCAGGCAAAAACTACGTTGCTTGGCATATGGCAGTCGCAATCCACCGGAATCACAAATACGGGCAACTGCGTATTGTCAACCAAATCGTACGTGTTAGATCCGAAGAACACCTGCTTGAGTCCGCTGGAACCTCGCGTGCCCATTACAACTGCGTAGAAATCGTGCTCTTTCTGAACCTTATCCAATGCGGTAGGGATGTCTCCAAATTCAAGGTGCTGTGCCAATTGAATATCGGGATACTTGGTACGTAGGGCAGCAATCTCATCTTGTAGACGCTGTGTTCCTTCTTTTTCATAATGCTCAATAGGCGCATACGACACCTCGCTGGTTACAACAGGAATGGCAAACGTGTAGAAGATGTGAAAGGTGGCGTCTTCAACACCAAACATGCGCACGGCATAATCAATGGCATGGTGAGCATTGTCTGAGAAATCGGTCGGTAACAGAATGTGTTTCATGGTATGATGTTTTATTCAAATATGGGTGAAAGCTTGAAGAAAGCCGATGATACGGGTCAGGACGAATTATGAGCAGGGTCAATTAATTCGTTCTCTTAAGGTAGTGATTATTAGTCAATTTAGAAATTGAGGCG
>JAGQVX010000075.1 GCA_020437755.1 Flavobacteriales bacterium | reverse complement strand
ATCACTGATGCAACAGGTGTTGTGGTGGCCAACGGAGTTGGTGAATCATTCACTTTCTGCTTCCCTGGCACCGGTTCGTACGTAGTATGTTACACCGATTGCTGTGTGAATCCGGATGGAACCTTGCTGGAAGAGACTTACTGTATGGACATCTTCGTGGATTGCTGTACTATTGACCCAACATTCACTGCTGAACCTATTGGAGACTGCTGTTACGTATTTACCGACTTGACTCCTGAAGGAACTCCAAATGATCCTTGCGACCATTGGGAAATCACCGATATCAATGGGTTCGTAGGAGCCGGATTTGGTGAGACCTTCACATTCTGCTTCCCAGGCTCTGGCCTTTACACTGTATGCTATGTAGACTGCTGTGTGAATGCAGATGGAACTATTGTAGAAGAAGTATTCTGCATGGAAATCCAAGTGGATTGCTGTACTGTAGATCCGGTGTTCTCTGCTGATCCAATCGGAGATTGCTGCTACGTATTTACCGATTTGACTCCGGAAGGAACTCCAAATGATCCTTGTGACAAGTGGGAAATCACTGATGCAACAGGTGTTGTGGTGGCCAACGGAGTAGGTGAATCTTTCACTTTCTGCTTCCCTGGCACCGGTTCATACGTAGTATGCTACACCGATTGCTGTGTGAATCCAGATGGAACCTTGCTGGAAGAAACTTACTGCATGGACATCTTTGTGGATTGCTGTACTGTGGATCCAACATTTATGGCAGATCCAATTGGCAACTGTTGCTATGTCTTTACAGATATCACTCCTGAAGGAACACCAAATGATCCTTGTGATCGCTGGGATATCTATGACGTAGTTGGAAACCTTGTAGGTGGTGGAATTGGTGAATCATTCACTTTCTGCTTCCCTGCTTCAGGAATCTACACTGTATGCAACACAGATTGCTGTATCGATGCGGATGGAAATCTGATCGAAGACACCTACTGTATGGATATCGAGGTGAATTGCTGTGATGTTCCTGACTTCGACTTCTCGTGGTCAACATCATCGGTAAATCTTTGTCCAAATGGTGGATGTACCATCAGCTTTACTTGTCCGGCACTAGATCCAGACATCTACTGCACGTCATGGGATATGGGAGATGGCACCGTTTACAACGGACCACCTGCATGCCCAATCCATTGCTATGAAAACTGTGGTGTCTACACTGTATGCCTCACTGTATACTGTTGTCAGGATCCAAACCAATCAATGACGGTATGTCACGATGTAATCGCTGATTGCTGTTGTGAAGTTCCTACCGACGTTGACTTCGATTGGGTTTCTACCGGTCCTTGTCCAGCAGGCGACGGCTGTATGATAGGCTTCAACTGCCCACAACCTCTCCTGGATCCGGATAAGTACTGCGTGACTTGGGATTTCGGTGATGGAATCGTTCAAGACTTCCCAACCGATCAGTGCCCATTGCATTGCTACACCGACTGTGGAATTTACAACGTATGCATGACGGTATACTGCTGTGAAGATCCTACCCAATCTGTTACGGTATGTCATGAAGTCATTGTTGACTGCTGCTGTGATCTACCTGCAGATGTTGACTTCACTTGGCTACAAACCAATCCGGATATCTGCGAGTACGGCTTCTGCCCTACCGGATCAACTGCGAATGTTGATGACTTGTGTGTACATTGGGATTTCGGTGATGGTAACGTTTATGATGGACCATTCGCGTTCTGTCCTATTCATGTATACCAGGATTGCGGAGTTTACAATGTATGTCTCACTGTATACTGCTGTAATGAACCTAACACTGCTGTGACGGTATGTCATGAAGTGGTAGCAGATTGCTGCTGTACCGTTCCTGACTTTATTTCGTTCACTTACTTCGGCACCAATGGTCCGAACTGTGAAGCAGGATTCTGTCTGGATCAAGTCCTCGACCCAACCAAGTACTGTTCGACATGGTACTGGGGTGATGGAACACAGAGCGATCATCCAGTGGATGTTTGTCCGGTTCATAACTACGCTTGTGACGGTATCTACGATGTATGTGTAGATGTTTACTGTTGTGATGATCCATCGGTACGTGTGACTTCATGTCAAACGATCGAAGTGGATTGCCCATGTAATCTTCCAACCAATGTAGACTTCCTCTTGAGCATGGATACAGAATGTAATGTTTATGGAGACATCCTCCTCCCATTGCAGACATGTCCTGATGAAATCTGCTGGACCTGGGATTTCGGTGACGGAACCGGCCAGGTTGGTGGTAACAACTGGGTACACTCTTATCCAACTTCAGGTGTATACACGATCTGTTTGAATGTATTCTGTTGTGATGACTCCACTGTGGGTTACACCATCTGTAAAGATGTTCAAATCGATTGCTGTACCGTTCCTGACTTCATCTCGTTCACATACTATGGTACGAGTGGCGACAACTGTCAGGCCGGATTCTGCCTCGACCAGATTCTGGATCCTACCAAGTACTGTTCTACATGGTACTGGGGTGATGGTACTCAGAGTGACCACCCTGTAGATGAATGTCCGGTACACAACTACCTGTGCGACGGTATCTACGAAGTGTGTGTAGATGTTTATTGCTGTGATGATCCATCGGTACGTGTGACTTCATGTCAGGCTGTCGATATCGATTGCCCATGCAACTTGCCATCGAACGTAGACTTTATCCTGAGCAAGGACGCAGAGTGTAACGTTTACGGTCAGATTATGCTTCCAGACGTAACTTGTCCGGATGAAATCTGCTGGAGCTGGGACTTCGGTGACGGCACTAGCCAGATAGGTGGCGATAGCTGGATTCACACGTATAGCATGTCGGGTGTTTACACTGTATGCCTGAACGTGTACTGCTGTGATGGCTCTGGATTGGGATATAGCGTATGCTACGATGTAGATGTATTCTGCCCACCATGCCAGTTGCCTTCTACTATTGGATTTGACTATGTAGTTGATTTGTGTACAGTAACCACTTTCGGATTCTGGACCGACGATTACAACGGCAACATTTGCTTCGAGTACAACTGGGGTGATGGTACACCTCCAACAGCTGGAGATAGCGGAACCCATACCTATGGTGCTTCGGGTACCTACACCATTTGTCTCACTGCATTCTGTTGTGATGATCCAAGCGTGTCAATGACCGTATGTCACGATGTGACTGTAAATTGTGGCGGATGTCCTGAGCCATGTGAACTTCACGCCCGCTACTTGTGGGAGATGTTCCCAATTACACAACAGGATGGATGCTGCATGCAGTTCTATGACTTGAGCGTTGCAGGTACTTACACTACTATTTCTAGCTGGAGCTGGGATTTCGGTGACGGTACTACCAGCAACCTTCAGAATCCATTCCATTGCTGGAGCGAACCCGGAACATACACTGTATGTCTCACCGTTACTGGTTCCAGCCCGGATGGACAGTGTCAAGACACCTTCTGTTGGGAAGTTATGTGTGACTGTGAGGATACTTGTCCGGCCGACTTGAACGGAGATGGTTTCGTCAACTTGAGTGACCTCCTCATCTTCCTCGGTCAGTACAACCACGCATGTCCTTAACATATGAAGTTGAGTGGAGATCAATCGGTATCCTGTTGAGGAATTGATTGACCAAAAGCCCCGCCAAATTGGCGGGGCTTTTATTTTTGGTTAATGAATAATAACACCTGAAAGCTCGTTCAGTCTGCCATTAATTTATTGATGGTAAGAGGAGTTTCCAATGGACGAGCAGGGCGAAAGGGTGTCAGTCCGGCCTTGTGCTCGCGATTTACGTACCAGGCCATAACCTGATCCAACGCTTCATCGATACAATCCGGATAATCAACGGCAACGATTTCTTCCGACGAAACCCATTCCCAAATACGCTGCAGATGCTTCTCTTTTAGCGAGCCTATTACCGGAACCCCCATCTTTCGCAACGCTTCGGCATTGCACATTTGCTCCAGCTGGTTCTTCATCGGTACAACTAAAAGTTTCTTACCGAGAAACAACGCTTCGGCAGGAGTTTCAAACCCGGCACCGCAGAGTACCCCTTTGGCGGATGCCATATACTCCACAAACTGATTGTCATTCACCGGAAAAAAGAATACGTTCTTCCTGCTATGAGCGGTATCGCAATGCTTGGAAAAAACAATCCATCGTACGCTGTCAATCTGTGACAAGCGCTTGTAGATTTTTTCATCACTGTAGGCCGGCAAGTACACAACATAGTGGCCTTTGTCGGTCACTTCCATGGAACGCACCTTCTCCCTTATGATAGGAGGAAAAATATGAGAAGCATAACGCTTGAAGTGAAAGCCAAAACCCGCATCAGCAGGAGCATAACGCCTTAGAATCAGCGAACCCAGCATATCGGTTTTATCGGTTTTTGGCGTTGCAAGGTCCAAAAGGGCATATTGATGACTCAGCGACACACAAGGCACCTTCCGCATACGCGCCGCCCAGGCCGAAACCGGCTCAAAGTCGTTTATAACCAAATCGTACTCCTCAATAGGCAACGACCGGATTTCATTCCAAAATGTGCGCGTGTCAAGCGATTTATAGGTGTCCCAAATATCAACGCCCCCCTTTTTCCCAAAAATAAAACTGAGACCTCGCAGTTTAAATTTGACGTGAAAGGGTGGTGTAATATCACTTTGTACGCCGCTGATCAAAACATCAACATCGGCGCGTTCTTTCAGACGTGGAACCAACGCCGTAGCGCGGCTGATATGTCCGTTGCCTGTTCCTTGAATTGCATATAAAATGCGCATACTATGTGGTTAGGGTGTTCAATGGATCATTGGTGAGTTCATCGATGAGATGATGAAACAGTTCTTTGCTCCGAAGCTCCACATGCTGTAAATCATCATCCTGCGAAGCCTCTTTTTCACGCGATCGGGCTACAGCATCCTCCATATAGGAGTACAGCGACCACTGTCCATCGTGGTATTCAAGTGCCGTCATGTTTTCTACCCAGTCGCCTGAATTGAGGTACTGCACCGATCTTCCTTCCTTCTCCACCGTCCTCATTTGTGGCTGATGAATGTGTCCGCAAAGAACATAGTCGAATTCATTCTCCATGGCAATCTCCGCTGCGGTCTCTTCAAAATCACTAATGTGTTTAATGGCCCGCTTTACACTATTCTTAATCTTTTTCGAAAAGGAAATCCTCCCACGCCCCATTCGCTCACTAATTCCATTTACTAGTGTGTTGATGATGATGAGCATGTCGTATCCCACACCTCCCAACCGAGCCAGCCATTTGGAGTGTTTCATGGTAATATCAAACACATCACCGTGGAAAATCCACGCTTTTTGTCCGTTCACATCAAGCACCAGCTTATTGAGAATATGAAAGTTCCCGAGCGAGAATCCTTTAAATTTTCTCAGCATTTCATCATGATTTCCGGTGATATAATGCACAGTGGTACCGCGACTTAACATTCCCGTAATCTTTTTGATGACCTTCATGTGCGACTGGGGAAAATACCGTTTGCTGAATTGCCAGATATCAATAATATCTCCGTTCAAAATCAACACTTTTGGTTCAACGGTACTGAGGTAGTTCAGCAGTTCCTTAGCCCTACATCCATAGGTACCTAAATGCACATCGGAAATTACCAGAACATCGACTTTACGCTTCTTTGTCATGTATTATTCACTGAATTTACCGTCCTGTGAAACGTCCAATTCCAAGCTCAGGACAGCGGCGTTACTATTCGTCTTGATTCTAGTTTCAATTTAAATTGCTTCGTTTAGGCTGGTGTTAAGGAGGCATAAAGCCAAATGGAAATCATGTAAGGATTTACGTTAGGAAACACCGGGGTAGGGTTATGGGAAGATTATCTGGAATTATTGAAACTCAATAAACCGATTCAAAATGACGAATAAGAACTATTAATGGGCTGTGAAATGAATGGCACATGTCCTCACACATACTAAAGACCTAATTATTAACGCTTTAGCCGCTGTTTCAAGCCAGTTCATTGAATATTGCCGAACTTCGAAGATTAATCAATCACAAAGGATTCAAACAAAAGGTACTCTTCCTCATGGATGTAAACAAAATACACCCCAGGAGAAAGGTGAGAGATATCGAGTTGGAATTCAGAAGATGGTGTGATCTCTTTCTGAAGGAGTTCCTGACCAGTTGATGAAAGCAATCGTATCAAACCTTTTACCGGTCGATCAAGACGTACCTTCAATACAGTTTTCGCTGGATTCGGATACAGACTCATTTTATTCTCTTGGGGGGGGACATCAACAACAATTGAAGGCTCACCCCATTGAACACTGTCTGGATGAAGGTAATAACGAATCAGACCTGGAGCTGCCATACTTCCGTTTTGAGTGAAGTTTCCTCCAACATACAAATGGTCGTTAAAGACACCAAGAGAATGAACCGCATTGTTCAAATTACATCCAGGGACATTTTGCCAATTATAGCCGTCGAAATAAGCGATCCAGTATTCGTCCAACACATTATAACCAGCAGCGTAAAGTTGATCTTGATAAAAAGCCAGGGCGTACACATCACCTTGTAGATCATCTCCAACAGCTTCCCAGCTCTCACCATCCCACGAGGCAACATTTGCACAACTCGTCCCACTACAATTAGAAAAATAGCCCCCAACGTACATCTTGTCTTCGTGAACAATTGCACAGTAAATAGTTCCATTGACGCCAAATTGAGGTTGTCCCCAGTTCTCGCCATCCCATGAAGCGATGTTGTTTACATTGATGACGTTGACATACGTATTATCAAGAGAAAATGTCGTGAAATCTCCTACGACATACAACAACCCATCAAACTCCACAAGAGCCTCTGGCTGATAGCCCCATACTCCCCCAATTGGATTCCATGAATCACCAGTCCATTGCCCTAATCCATACCATGCCAAACTATCATTACAATCTACTTCATCCATCATTCCGCAAACAATTAAACTGTTGTTGTAGAACTGCATGTCATGCAGGATCGAAGTAGTCAAGCAAATACCTTGACCCACACTTGACCAAGATTGCCCATCAAATCTGACAATGACGTCAGCGCTGTCAATTCCTGCATAGTCCTTGACGTTCCCACCAAAATAGATTTCATCGTTGAATTCTTCCATGCACCTGAACCCTCGAAACTCAGAATCCGGCCCGATAGGATGCAGTTCTTGTGAATTCCAGCTATAAGCTGCATAGGTATGCTCCTCGCCTTCAAGAAGCTGCACGCCTAAAAAAACGATTGAATCCTCATTAGCTTCCATTGCTCGGATCAGTCCATTTTCTTGAGTATAGCCAGGAACCGTGCTCCATTCTTGGGCCAATAGCCAAGGACTAACAAGCAACAATATACCTATAAGAATACTGGTTCGCATCTTTTAATCTTCAATATTATTTCTGTTGAATTATCACGTTCCCTTGCTTGGCGGATGCTCCACGGGAATCACTAATTTCAAATGAATATAGTCCTGCAGTAAGATTCGGCAGCGATATCAATGCGTCCTCCTTGTGTGACACAAATGATTCAGTATGAACCAACTGACCATCCAAACTGTATATGCTAACCACGTAGGTATGACCATCACTCTGCGGAGAATGAATTCTAACATATCGATTTGCTGGATTCGGATATACAGAAAAATCGCGCGGATCTATTACTTCAAAGAATTCAAAATTACGAGGTTCGGACTCCAATTTTGGTACTGGAATTGACATTGGATACTCGATTCCGTAGTGACTTAGGCAGTTAAGAGCTTCACTAGCACCCTCAGTACCTATGCCTCCATCTAGAAGGGACGTGAGAAGCGACAGTTCAATTGGTGCAGGATTTCCACTCTGCAAACGATCAAGCTGTGCTTGCTTAAGTAGCTTCCAATTGGCAACTTCCTCAATTTGGTTGCTTATGCCATCAAGCCTTGCTTGAGCCGCAGCGAAATCTTCTGCCTGTAGATCCAATTCAAACAAAAGCTGCTTCGGAAAAATGCCCCTCTGATTTTCAAGTAAGCTGGTTGCCTCTGCAATATCGGCAGCGCGAATCAATTCTCGAAACTCGCTGATAACAACACCCTTGTAAATTTTCCGATAGTCCTGCAGCTGTCTAGTTAGCGAAGTGATTGTTTCGACTTCTGGATTGACCAAGTACAGTGTGTTCAGAACATCCTGAATGGATGCTGGCATATCCTGTACTCTAGTGTGGTATAAATCATGGAGTGACTCGTCAATCACAGAATTGAGTATAAAGACCTCAGCAAAATATTCCGATGGAACGTTATACCTGAGCATGTATGCCTCCAGCACTTCTCGACTCAATGGTGAGTTATTGATCAAGAAGTTTTTAAGTTCATAGTTATCCGTAATCCCTCCATAAATAGCATCCAACATGGCGCCTGTTTGATTGTGAAAGTTATCAACTTCGCTTTTGGCTACTGAAAGCTCTATGATTTTATCGTCAATCTTGGTACCAATCTCAGCCGAAGTAGTCCATTGCTGCCACACGTCATTATCGTCAGGGCCATTTATCATGTATGGATTTTCACAACTTGAATTATTGTCAAAGGCAACGAATAAAGCCGCAATATTAACCGCACTTCCGCCAAAAATCCCGGCAGAAGGTTTATAGGTATTGTCTTGTTCTTGATCACCGTGGTGAAAATATATAAAACCACCAGCCAAGCTGGCAAATTCATCTTCAGATATTTCACAATCATAAGCCAACAAATCATCATAGTCCGTGTCATAAATGGAATTTTCTAATATGACTTCAGATAGAATGGACTTTTGATAGCCCGCAAGTGTCGCCGGGAGGAATTCATTACCGGCACCGGTTGTCGCGTCAGAATCTGACTCAGGCTCACTTCCCTGGTTACCTAAAATTCCAGAGTTCTGCATCAGTTTAGGATCTGAGAATTCGTCAATAGTATGTTCATTGCACCGCCACAGCAAATGCATATTATCAAATCCAGTTATTAGGTTCTGGTTGCAATTATCAAATACATTAGGGGCGTCATCATTCTCTTCACGACCAATCAATGCCATTCCCCAGCAAAAGTCATCTGAATCCAGATCTACGACTCCAACTTCATGGTAGCGAATCCGGTTATTAGTGATGATATGAGAAGAGCAGTCACTAAGATACATACCTGTCTCTTGTGTACTTGAAGGAAAATCTACAATGCCAAAATCATTATTTGCAATGTAGAGACCCGGTATACCCTCGATTCGAATCGCAGCCGAATTAGACATGACAAAGTCAGTATTGCATCCTCCAAAGCCACCAGGACAGTCAACCCATGGCAATGTGAATAGGTCTCCGATATCCGCAGGATGTGGGTCATGAATATTTGTAAATAGACACTCTGATATTCTCAAATCTGCAGACTCTATAGCGATACCATTGAGAATAGAACCATTGAGATGAATTCCATACTGGAGATTATCGAATGTGCAGCCATCGGTAATATCAAAGTAGCTATTGATTCCGCGAATGCCTTGTTCTAAATTTTCAAATGTATTGCCAGTGAACTCTACATTACGAACACCATGTGCGATGACTCCATAGGCTCCACGACCAACGCTGTTAGCTGGAGCATAGTAAATACTATTAACATTGGGGTACTCAAGTGGTGTTTGCGTGTTATATCCCGTATCAATCAGGCCATCAGCGGAGGTAAAGAAATCATTTGAGGCAATAATCACGTTGTTAGCATCTTGCGGCAAACCATACACGGTATTAGGAAGGAATACTCCAACCGCACAATCTTTAAACGCGCTCAGTTGAACTGACATTGATCCTCCATAATCCCAAATGAGATACGGCCAAAACTCTTGCCATGCATCGTTTGGTTCAACACGTGATCCCACGACGATGCCAAAGTGAGCATGTTCAATGATACAATTTTCAATGTCCAAAGATCCTTCACCACTAGCTTCCGTGTCCCATACTTCCATACCCTGCCACATCGCATCACAGTGCGATGTGAAAGTTGCATTGGAAAAGACCGCCACTCCACCGTCCTGTACAGTTATCTTAGCATCTGGACCAAAAGATAGAGTAATATCAGATGACACGACCAACATTCCTCCAGCTTGAACCTCAATACCGCTTAAAAAGCTCTGACTCTCGGATAATTCGGTAGTCTGATCACCATAAACAATTAACAAATCTTGGTCATAGTTAGCCAGATCAGTGCACTCAGGATTTGCGCAAGCTTCAATTGCGGCGTCTGCCCTGACCAGTCCGTAACCGGCATGAGTGTCAAAACCCGGCTCTCCAACGTCTAACGAACTTTCAGTAATGTAATTTCTGACTTGTCCTTCCATTAGCTCAGGATCAACTGACAAAAGGAGAGCTGCTACGCCAGCCACCAATGGACATGAAGCTGATGTTCCTCGAAATTCGGTTGTATATCCTCCCTCCAAGCAACCTGATAAGCCCTCCCGTTCAATAGTCACGATTCCTCCGGATATTCCTTCGGGACATGCAATTGGCACCACCTCATTGGCTGAAGGAGCAACCACATCTATTTCTGGACCACTTTGGCTATAAGAGGTTATATTGGATTGACCATTCAATGCCCCAACACCTATAACGTCAGGATGTCTTGCAGGATAGGCAACACAATTGGCTCCACTGTTTCCAACTGCAAACACCATGACGCAGCCCTTGCCATCCCTCCCTTCGGTCGTTGCATATTCAATGCCAAAATCAATGGCGTCGAATGGGCCTTCACATGCAGAATACCCCCAAGAATTGCTTATAACATCTGCACCATGGTCGGCTGCCCAAACAAATCCAAGAGCTAGTTCATATAAGGTTAATCCAAATCCTTGGAAAATATTGATCGGCATCAATCTAACGTTAGGTGCAACTCCTTTCATTCCGATTTCATTATGAGAGGCGGCAATGAGACCTGCGCAGTTCATACCATGGGTATCAAGGTCTGCAAACGGCTCTCCGTAGTACCAGTCATCTGGATCATCATCCTCACCGGGCTCTCCCCAAATGGCTGTGTAGCCAGTCAACACTCTCGAAACACCGTCCGAATCAAGTAAATCTTCATGGCTTTCGAGACCATCATCTACAACTGCCACGATGATATCTTCACTTCCAAGTGTATATTCCCAGGCCTCAGGAGCGTTGATGTCAACGTCCCAGTTGCAATTAAAACCCTGTACGACTTGGCCACTATTATTGAGGTAATATTGATCGGCATACAACGGGTCATCAAATTTGATGATTTCAGCAACGAAATCGGGATGGCCAAATTCGGTGACTCCACTTTCATACATTGAATTTGCCAGTGTAAATACATCTCCTATGTCACCCACTTCAATGAGTAATAGCCCGTGAGCTGAATTTATCACCTGTGCATTAAATTGACTCATATACAAATCAAATTGGTATTGAGCTTGGGGGTGTGGTGAAATTCGAGCAACAATGTTACGAGTCAGAAATATACTTGCCCCAGAATCAGTCGTAAATCCAAATGATTGACCCGCTATTTCAGTAGAAGGCAGCCCTAATGACGCAGCATCAAAATTCTCATCCAAGTCTGAACTAAATTCAAGAAATACTCGATTATGAACTGGGCTTGGATAGACCTTGAGCAAATTAGGATGAGCAATGCTATCAACCTCCTGTGGAATTCTGTCAAAAAACTCGATGGTCAATCTAGAATGGTCAGAGTCTAGATTAAACTGCTGGTTATCAGTCCAGTAATATTCTTGAGCATGTCCTAAGTAAGCAACTAGCAAAAGCAGTAAAAGCGAATCGAGTTTTTTCATCTCTGTGGTTTGAATCAGTTATGGTTTATGCAAATCGAGATCATCCATCTGGTCTAAGGTAAATAAATAATTCCCAATCTTTACCTTCAAGTTTATCACCGTTCCACAATGTGCAGTAACCCACTATAATCCTTTTCCACTGAATCAAAAGCCAAACTTGAGCCAAATACACTATCTTTCAGCAACTTACACATGAACAGACGCATCATCATAGCACTCCTCATCGTCTCCGGGCTGATGCTTGGTTTGCCTGTTCGTGCGCAGGTCGTGCTGAATGAGGTCGTTTCGCTCAATACCCAATTTGAGGATCCCGAAGGTGGTTTTCACGATTGGATTGAACTGTACAACCCCTCCTCCTACCCCATCAATTTATCCGATTACTTCCTCAGCGATGATGCGGCCGACTTGTACTTTTGGCAACTTCCAGACGTGAACATTCCGCCATATGGGTACTTCGTGTTGTTTGCCTCAGGCGATGCAGATCCGGTAAGGGTGCCCATCTCCATCTCAGGAAATGGTGAATCCTTGTATCTTACCCATGCCGATGAACAGGAAACGCAATCGGTAGAAATCCCGCCGCTTCAGGCCAATCACAGCTACGGATGGAGCACTGCAGACGAAGCCTGGCGATACTACGCTTCACCTACGCCGGGGTCGGTGAATGACGGACTTGCCTACTTGGGCTACTCCAACCGCCCCACCGCCGCCTACGACTCCGGATTCTATACCGACTCCGTCGAAATTATTATTCTCCCACCCAATTCGGAGGGAACCATCTATTTCACGACCGACGGCTCCCTTCCCACGGCACAATCGAGTGTCTATAGCAATCCATTTGTAGTGAACTCCACGACCGTACTCAAGGCTATCTATACGATCGATAACCACTTGCCCTCAGCAGCTATTACCTCGACCTATTTTATCAATGAACACCCCTCCTTGCCCGTCGTCTCCCTGGCCGTCCACCCCGATAGTCTGTTCCACCCGGAAACAGGTTTGTATATGGACGGACCCAATGCCGAAGAGGCCTGGCCGCACTACGGCGCCAACTACTGGAGCGAACGGGGAATTCGTGTATCGGTAGAATACTTCAAGGATGGACACCGAAAAATTGCCCAGGATGCTGAGCTCACTATTCATGGGGGTAAAAGCTCGCGCAATAAACCTCAACGCCCGTTGCGCCTTACTGCCATGTCGGAGTACGGATCGGGTTATTTTGAATACCCCATTTTCGCTCAAAAACCACAAGTCACCGAGTTCAAACACCTCATACTACGCAATTCAGGGGCTGACTTTCTCAGTTCGAATTTCCGCGATGGTTATTGGCACCAGCTCGCTCATAATCAACAGCTCAACATCGATTATTTCGGGTTCACTCCCACCGTGGTTTTCATCAATGGCGAATATTGGGGCATCATGTCGCTACGAGAAAAGGTGTCGGAATACTACGCAGCCGCAAATGGAAATGCTCACGCCGACTCGGTCATCATTGGTGAAATCAACAACGAAAAGCCTTTTGTTGGTGATACCGTCCACTATGCCATGCTCACCCAATTCATGCTCAATCAGGACTTGTCAGATCAGTTGAATTATCAATACGTAGCCGATCAACTGGACATCAACAATTTCATAGACTACTACGCATTGGAAATCTTCGCTGGCAATCCCGATTGGCCGGCCAACAACATCAAGTTTTGGAAACCATCAGTGAACTCCGGCAAGTGGCGCTACATTATGTTCGACTTCGACACTACCATGCTGTTGTACAATTGGATTCTTTACAACTTTGACATGTTTCAATGGGTGTTTGAGGAGAAGGAAGCAGCCCTGCATAGTCGCTTGTTCGTGCGCTTGCTGGAGAATGCAGAGTTCAAGCGGCTCTTCATCAACCGCCTGGCCGACCTCATGAACACCTCTTTTGAATATGCGCCCCTGGATCAGAATCTGGAATCTATAACTTCCCTTTTTGAACCTGAAATCGAACGTCATTTTAATCGTTGGGATGGAGATCTTGAGTTGTGGAACACACAGGTGGACAACATCATTCCCGGGTTTATCTCGGAACGTCGAGCGCATGTTCGCAGTCAGGTGAATGACCATTTTGAGCTCAGCGGACAGGTTATGCTCAACATCGAAGTTTATCCCCCGCAAAGTGGAAAAATTCAGCTCAACACCCTTTTGGCAGAACCTCCATTCTCCGGAATTTATTTTGCCGGAAATGAGGTAGAGCTCACGGTCATTCCCGAGGCAGGGATGGAATTCTCGCACTGGTCCTTTACCGGTGGCTGGCTCAGCGCGCCTCAAAACGCGGCTATTCGCGAGGATTTTCGCACTTCGGGCACGCTTACGGCTGTTTTCAAACATGAGGAGGAAGAAACCTTTCAGGTGTTGAACAACGGCATAGCGGGTGTGCCTTTGGAGTTACAATTTCAGGCATTCGCCAAATGTGAGGGCCATTTGATTGTGCGGAATACCCACGGCCAGATCGTACGCGAATGGAACGTATTTTTGGAAGAAGGTGATAACTTCATTCACCCACAACCAGGGTCCTTGTCGGAAGGAGTTTACCTGATCACCTTGCGTTGCGCCGAACAAGAACATACTGTGAAATGGGCGCATTTATAGGGCGATTGATAGGGGTTCTAGTAGTGGCTTGTTTCGCTTGCTCTTCTGGCAGCGCGCAGGATTTGGAATGGATATTTGAACGTGAAATTGGTCCGCCTGTGTTTGATGTTTCGGGAGTTGTTGTGGTGCAGGATCGGATATTTGTCATCGGTGATAGTGGCAATCCCCCGGTGATTTATGAAATAGATGAAAGTGGCGCGGTGCGCCACGCCATCCATTTGGCGAATGCCCAGAACACCGACTGGGAAGAACTACAGACCGACGCAGCAGGCAACCTCTACATTGCCGACACCGGAAACAACCTCGGATACCGCACTGATCTTGTGATTTATCGCATTCCCTGGTTTGGAGAACAAATGGATCAGGACACCATATTCAATGTGCAGGAAATTGCATTCAGCTATGCCGACCAAGGCCCCAACCCTCAACCCGATGCGCTCACTCCATTTGACTGTGAAGCATTTGTTGTTCGCGAGAATACCCTGCAATTATTTTCCAAGAACCGAGGATTAACGGGCTATACCAAGCGCTACGAACTGCCCTCCCAGCCCGGACAATATGTGGCTCAGCTCACCGATAGTTTCCCAACGCCAAACTGGATCACCGGAGCTGCCAGCATCGACCACGAACAAGCGTTTCTTTTATCTGATAATCACCTACTTACCTATCAATGGGCAGAAAATGCAGTATCGAACCCCCTCACTATTCCCGGCAATCAGGTAGAGGGGGTCTGCATCAGCAATGGGTACCGCATGTTGCTGGTTGAAGATGTGGAAGATAGCGGTGCCTCTATGCTATACGGAATTCACGCCGAAACCATCGTTTCAACACCCTGGACCACAACCCTATACCCCAACCCCACCGAAGGTCGTATTTGGATTCAAAGTAATCTGCCGGTGGAGCGCATCGTGATTTGGGATATTACAGGAAGACCATTGACTTCTCAAGAATTCCTGTGGAACTTGAGCGATTCCTACCTGGATGTTTATGCGCTACCCTGTGGGATGTACATGGTAGAGTTGATACGCAAAAATGAAGGGCAGGTACATCGTGTGAGGGTGAAGTGACTGGGTTGAGCTATAAAACACACTTGCAATAGAGATTGGTTGTTCTCAATAACCTCATGATCTAACTCCTCGCCTCTTCTTTAATTATGAAACTTGCCCTCAATCAGTAAAGAAGTGCAGGGCGAGAAACAGAACGGGAATGTGTGTGAAAGAACAAGAATCATCCCATTAACGAACACATAGTCCTTTTCCTTTAGAACCTCTTTAACCAAAGTGGTCTTCCCTACCAGTCTGGGACCTACCAAAACAGCGGCGTTGACAGAATCGACACAAGCATGAATTTTCTGTTCTATCATCCTGGGGTACATCATCACGTAAATACACACTTTTCGGGACTGTATTCCCATTTGGTTATAACTATTTGGGATTACGATCCTGTTTAAACTGGTCAATAATAAAGAAATAGTGTACAACACAGGTGCTGAGATTCGAATCCAAACTACTACCAGAACGAAAGAATCAGCCTCCATAAAATGATCCGACCTTCCTAACCCTATGCCTCTGATGGTTTTGCCTTCCAGTTGAATATCGCCGAAATCTCATCGTTTCAAGGCTACTAAATTGCCTCAAACACCCCGGATGATTGGCACGGCAAATACTCAACCCAATGTGCAAAAACTCCTTCGTCCCATAACCACTCAAAAACCCTCCCCAACCATCTAATCATTCAAACCCGCCAAATTCTCAATTCCTCCATTTGGCGAATGCCTAAACAGTAGTTTTGATACAGACAAACAAGTCTCAAACGCTACAGTGAAATTCTAAACGACTAGTTTAATTTTCAATTCAACTATTATCTAGGTGCTTAGGAAAAGGTGGACAATGGTCCGCCTTTTCTGTTTTATTCGCGTATTTTGCGGCTTCAAATAAACTACTATGATGAACAGACTATTGATTTTACTAGGAGCCGTACTCATGATTGCCACTACGCTTTTTTCGCAAGGTGTTGACTTGGAACTCGGAACTCCCTATCAGGTTATTGATGCCAAAAACAAAGAGTATATCGGCCTCGATGACGGAACATGTGTAATGGTTAAAACGCATGGACAACGCGTATTTGTGCAAACCTATGATGCAAATGGAATGCGTGAATTGGAACGGAACGAATATGAAGATTTCCCTCCCTACCTCAAGTTTGAACAACTGGAAATGATCAATGGGAAAATCTCGTACTTCTTTTCATCATACGACAAGAAAAGCAAGACATTCTCACTGTATGTCCGAGAAATTGATCCGGGTACCGGGAAGTTTGACAAATCAATGAAACTTCTTACTACGGATGGTCCGGCGATAAACAAACGATTCACAAACTTATTCTCGGCGGGACAGGCGTTACCTGATGATGCCGGGTTCTTCACGATTTACCCTACCGCCGACGGTTCTAAGTTTCTTGCCGTTTACAAGCGGAAACCGTTGAACCGTAAAAATTCGGAAAACAAAGATCTGCTCGGATTTTATGTCTACAATTCTTCCGATTACTCAGAAGTATGGGGAGGTGAAGTTACCATGCCGTATTTCGAAGATCAGATGATGATCAACACGTATTACTGCATGAACAACGGCGAGGTTAATCTCCTTGGAAAAAAGATGGAAGGTTCATTCTTCATGCTCAACTACCAAAGCACTTCTGATTCAAAAGAAATTGAACTGGATATCCCAACTGAATTCTTCTTTCAGGAATTCCGTCTGGCAGAAGGCAAAGATGGCTTGTTGCAATGCATTGGATTATATGCAGCCGGACTGGACTTCAAAATGACTTGGGGTGGTTCTTCTTTGGCATTCAATTCCAACGGTGTATACAGCGCAGTAATCGACCCTGTCAACGGAGTTCAAAAGTCTTCAGAGTACGAGTTTCCGATTGATCTTGTAACTCAGTATCTGGATGATCGCCAGCGTGAAAAACTTGAAAAGCGTGATCAGAACGAAGGAAAAGCAGGTATCGAAGACTTGAAGTTGAAGCAATTCATTCCAATGGCCGATGGTGGTGCACTTCTCGTTGCGGAGCAGGATTATATCCGTCAGGAAATGTACCGAACCAGTACGGAAAACATCCGACACTTTGAAAGTATGGTTGTGATGCGTCTCGATGCCGCAGGAGATATTTCCTGGGTACGTAAATTACCCAAGCGTCAAACCGTTCTAGCCAGCAACCCGAAACACGGATGCGGATTCAAAGCCGTAGAAAGCAACGGTAAACACATTATCCTTTTCGTAGACAATGTGAAGAACAAAGACATTTCAGCCGACGAACTTCCTGCACGTCATTCGGATGGTGCCGGCGGTTGGTTGATGGCTTTTATTGTTGATGATGCCACTGGTAACTGGGAACGTGAAGTGATTACCGACCTTGATGACATCAAAGGAACCGAAGCCCACCAATTCCAAATTTCCCGAACATTCCAGGTAACTGAAAATGATTTCCTCCTCGAAATGTATATCAAAGGAAAGAAAGACAATATG
>JAGQVX010000074.1 GCA_020437755.1 Flavobacteriales bacterium | reverse complement strand
CAATTGGAACAGACCATGCTTGCTCCAAAGAAGTGAATGGATCAGCAATAGTCCCGGTTTGCCCGTTGGAAAAACAGGGTAGGACCATCAAGATGACAATAAATGCACGTATTCTTAGCATCGGTTTAGAAAGGATCGGGATTAATATCAAGAGCCTTCTTATTACTGTACGCAAATCCTCAGAAAATCTTGGAGTCAGAAGATTCTTATTTGTGATTTCAATGATATTGACACTTTATCATTACTCTCAATGATTTTTACCTGTCGAATGGATGAAGGAAAGGTCAATTCGTATATTCGCTCCAAACCTTAATCAATCTGATAATGAAACTCGTATACCGTGCGGCACTTCTGCTATTTTGCTCTGGCACTTTTGCTGTTGCCAACGCTCAAACCAATGATACTCCTGAAAAATTCTACTTGTGGGGAAAGAAAAGCACCTCCCTTCAATCGGGCTATGTAGTGTTGAAATCGGGCACCAAGCTGGATGGTAAAATATCGCTTTCTGGAGCTCCGGGTCATGTTAACGAAATCACCATTGTCAATTCGGAGGGTAAGGAAAAGACGCTGCCTGCGAATAGTCTGGACAGCTACGGATTATACGTGGTAGAGCCGATTTGTGACACGCCGGTTGAACTGTTCAAATGGGGGATGGCCAGTTCATCAACCAATGGAAAAGGGGAAACGACCAACAAACGAAAATCAAAGGCACAACCGGGATACTTGTATTCGGGAGATGGGACGAAATGGGAAGGACAACTTCAGATCAAAGAGATAAACGGCGGTTGGGTCGAATATACGATCGAAAACGAATCGGGAGAACACGAATTTCTGATTGGTGATGTAGGGCACTTTGGCTTGCTACTCACCATGGATGATATGGGTAAAAAGAATGGTGACGACTATAATGATCCGGCCAGGAACTTCCAAAAAGGATGGATAGAGACTGAAAAAGACGGTCGTATCGAAGGATTTATTGCCATGGTCGGCATTGCGAAACTCAACAACAACAAGTACGAAGGTATCCACTACGCAGCTTCAGAGTCGGCGATAGTAGATTACTACTCTGCTCAAAGCTTTGACCGTGCAGGACAAATCATTGATGGCGTCGAAACGGTTTACCAACCTTTCGAAGATGGGGTAGTGTCCCTCGAAGACTTCCTTGCCCGTGCTGAAGGAGCAAACGACGTCACTAAATCATTCCAGGAAGGGTATGTTGTACTGTTGGGTGGAACCCGGGTAGACGGACAAATTCGCCAGAATAAACACCTGGGGTCGTGGTTTGGTAACAGCGTGACCATTCTGGACAAAGACGAATTGCTCAAGAGTTACTCTCCTTCTCAAATAGACTTTTTCGTGCAAAACTTTGAGGGAAAGGAGCACAAGTACATTGTAGATCAGGGTGTTCTCGTGGAGTTGCTGAATGAAGGTAATACCTTCTGGTTCTATCGAAATCCTTTCCCAACCACATCCTATAAGTTTCTCAGTGATGTGGCAGGAGCGCTGACCCAAGCAGCCGTGGACACCCTTGCCAAAGCCGCTGCATACAACGCCGTTGGAAATGCAATTGAAGGAAAAAATGACAATTTGCAGGAAGATATTGAAAATATTAGCGAAGCCCATGCAGCGGGAAGCGAGCTCGCCAGTGCCATTGATATTAAGCGAAAGGAGTATATTGTATGGAATCGCACGCGCAACGAGAAGACGATCTTCAACACCAAGAACTACGATGAAAAAATCAATGAAGTGCTGATGGGGTGCGAAAAGTTCATCTTTATGGATAAGGACGAACAAAAACCTTATTTGAAATTTGACAACGCAGAAATGGCATTTGAGTTCATCAATGAATGCTACTAGCGTCCCTCAGGAATGTTATCGGAGCAAGAACGAATAGATATAAAATCGGCTATGGAGCGCACCATGGCCGAACTTCAAGTGAAAATTAAGGAGTATCGCGAGCTCACCAAACCCATCGCGCCGGAAAACGCCATCGGCAGGGTGAGTAGGATGGATGCAATCAATAATAAAAGTGTCAATGAAGCGGCTTTACGACAAGCAGAAGCCAAGTTGCAAAAGCTAAAGTTTGCCCTCGAAAAAGTAGAAGATCCCACATTTGGCGTATGCCAGAGATGCGGTAATCCAATACCGGTGGGGCGAATAATGCTCATGCCTGAATCCAACCGATGTGTGCGATGTGCGCATTAATTCCGAGATTCGCGCCCTATGGCAGGAAACAGTAAAGTAGCAATCTACGGCGCAATTAGCGCCAACCTGGCAATATCAGCCATGAAATTCACAGCGAGCTTCTTCACCGGAAGCAGCGCCATGCTTTCCGAAGGAATCCACAGTCTGATCGATACGGCCAACGGCATGCTGCTGTTGTACGGCATCAAGCAAAGCAAGCAAGCGCCCGATCAATCCCACCCCTTTGGATATGGGAAGGAAGTGTATTTCTGGAGCTTTGTGGTGGCGATTATGATCTTCGCTCTGGGTGGTGGAGTGGCCATTTACGAAGGAATTGAACACTTGCTCCATCCCGCGGTGAGCGAAGCATCCAACCCCATTTGGAATTATGCGGTTCTCGGCGGGGCCATTGTAGCTGAGGGAATCAGTTTTCTGGTGGCCATGCGTGAATTTCGCAAAGCCAATCCTTCAGGATTCTTTGGAAGCATCAAAGCGAGTAAGGATGCCGCTACTTTCGCCGTTATCATTGAAGATTCAGCGGCCCTTATCGGACTTCTCCTGGCACTTATTGGAGTAGCGCTGGCTCAGTTCACGGGAGACCCCATGTGGGACGCTCTTGCTTCCATTGCCATTGGAGTGCTTCTGGCGGGCGTTGCGTGGTTTATGGCCCGTGAAACTAAAGGCTTGTTGGTAGGCGAGAGTGCCGTACCTGAAGATCTCGATGTGATCGATGATGTGTTGAAGAACTACAAGCAAATTAAACACTTCGGCAATGTCCGCAGCATGCATTTGGGGCCCGAACAGGTGCTGCTTACCATGGATATTAATTTCTTCGATCACATCACCGCGGGTGAAATCGAGTCCATCGTTCATGAAATCGAACTCCGTATCAAAGAAAAAGCGCCTCGATTTACGCGGATTTACATGGAAACTATCGATATTCATCCCGGCGAGGAGGAAGAACATTTGTAACATTTGGCGTATGCCACAGTCTTGATACTATGCGATTTATAACGAAAATTATTGTCACTATGCTCACCGTTTTGGTGGCCGATTACCTATTTGACGGAATTACGGTGGCGCAAGATTTTATGAACGTACTGTGGGTGGCGCTGGTACTTGGATTTCTTAACGCCGTAGTGAGGCCCATTCTTATTGTGCTTACCATTCCGGCTACAATCCTCACCTTAGGCTTGTTCCTGCTGGTGATAAACGCTCTGTTGATTATGCTGGCCGATAAACTCCTCGATGGATTTGCCGTAGCAAGTTTTTGGTATGCGCTGCTGTTCAGTCTAATGTTGAGTCTGGCCAATAGCTTCATCGACCGTCAGGAAAAACGTCATTCGGAATCGTATTAAACGTTCATGAGCGAATCGTTAACGATCCGAAGAGTGGACACCCAAAATGCTGATTTTGTGAGTCTTGTAGCTAGTCTCGATCGTGATTTGGCCATTCGCGATGGGGCAGATCACGACTTTTACGCCAACTTCAATCACATTACGCCCGATTTTCATGCCGTAGTGGCTTATATTGATGGACAACCTGCCGGCTGCGGGGCATGGAAGGAGCTGTTCGATGATGCAGTGGAAATCAAACGCATGTACACAACTGAAAATGCCCGAAAAATGGGCGTAGCCACGGCAATTTTACAGGCCTTGGAGGAGTGGGCTAAGGAAATGGCATTCGCCAAATGCATGCTCGAAACAGGGATAAATCAACCGGAAGCCATCAAGTTGTACGAGAATCGAGGGTATGTTCGTATTGCCAACTACGGACAATACGCGGATGTGCCTGACAGTCGGTGCTTTGAGAAATGGCTCAAGCAATAAAGTTGGTCGATGTACATTTGTGCATTCAAATGATAAGATTACCCTACCCATGAACTCAAAGCAAATCGCACTCGACTACTGGAATGCCTGGCAAAAGCCCAATAACTGGTCGGAAGTACGGTCCATGATGGCCGATGATTTTACGTTTGATTCCGGCGCATTGCAGACCGACACGGCCGACGAGATTGTGAAGCTGATGAAGAAGGGCAATCCGTGGGAAGATGTTCAATTGCGTGAGTGTGTTGCAGAAGGCGGCAAAGTCGCCATTTGCTACGAAGGAACCGATTCCATGACGAAGACGCGTTTCCGAATCTCTGAAATGATAACCGTGGATCCAGATCGCGGAAAAGTGATATCGGCATGGGTAAATATGTCGGATTTGGGGTAAAACACGAAGCCATCAATAAGCACTAAAATGAAGAAGGAAGAACTGACTCAATTGTCTGATGAGGATTTAAAAGCCGAAGTGAAGCGCGCGAAATCGGGTAAGTGGTTTGATGCAGTATTTTTCGGTGTTTTGGTAGGTGTTGCCGTATACAGTACCTTCAAAAATGGACTGGGACTGCTCACTTTTCTTCCGTTGGCTTATTTGCCCATGGCCGGCAAGAATAAGATGCATCGCGCTGCTGTTCAGGAGGTTGCTCGTGATCGCGGACTGCAGGTGGATTGATGTAAAAAGGGTTTTAGATCCATTTCATACAACCTTTATCCCTTTTGGTGTCAATAGTACAATGGCATTCGCCAAATAGTATTGACCATGATCCAAAAGTTCGTTTTGAGTTGCTGGATAGCAGCGTGTTGCTTCATTTCAGCAGCGCAATCCCCCGATCAATCGCAAATCCGAAATCTGGTTTTTGAAGGAGCCGGAATCCGCGGTGTTGCTTACGTTGGAGTGTTGTCAGAATTGGAGCAAAACGGCATTGCATCGCACATAAACCAGGTAGCCGGAACGTCGGCAGGGGCTATTACAGCACTTCTTTTTTCACTTGGATATTCTTCTTCGGAGATGGAAGGCATTTTGTCCGAAACCAAACTCAGTCAGTTTAATGATGGTGAGGGCGTCTTTATTGGGGGCATTTACCGCATGAAGCATCGATACGGCTGGTACAAACCCAATGAGGTAGAGAAGTGGCTCGAAAGGCTTATTGAATACCAAACAGGATGCGCTGAAATGACACTTTCTGAACACCATGACGCCGGATATCCTGATGTTTACTTCACAGCAACCAACTTATCTGCTCAATCCATGGAAGTCTTGTCGTGGCGAACATATCCCAACATGAAACTGAGCAGTGCCGTTCGAATAAGCATGTCCATTCCGCTTTATTTTGGTGCTGCTTTTGTGGATCAGGACGGAGGCGTATACAATACCCAAAATCCACAGGGTACTCGGGAAATTATGGTCGATGGTGGAATCTTGGGGAATTATCCCATACACGTCTTTGATAGTGTTATAACATCATTTGGAGTTACGCGGCGTGTTCCCAATCCGCAGACACTCGGGATCAGAATGGAAACGGCCCGGCAACATCACCACAATCAACAGTCCCATAATCTCGTACCTCAAAGTATTGTGAGTTTTGAGTCGTACATAGGTGCTTTCTACACCCTCGTTATTGAAAACCTCAATCGAAAAGACCTTACAGACTCCGATTGGCACCGTACCATTTCAGTTTCATGCGTGGGCGTAAAACCGCGTATTAGAAGAATGTCCTGCGAAGAGCAGGAACGCCTTATCGGAAGTGGCAGATCAGCCTGTCAAAATTATCTTTCTTCATCATCCTGAACGGCTTTCCGGACCGGTGGATTTCCGTGTATATCTTTGATAACTTTCCTTTTCGATTCCATTTTGACTGCCCTAGATTTGCGCTTCCTAAACACGTATTATGAACAAACATTGGTTTACCTGTCGCGTAAGCTATCGCAAACTCGATGAAACAGGCCATGAAGTGAAGGCCGTATCCTCATATCTTGTTGACGCCTATACGTATACCGAAGCGGAGGCTCGCATTATTCATCTCATGAACAGTGAGATCAACGGTACATTCGAAGTGGTGAATATCACTAAAAACAACTTCGCTGAGGTGATCGACTCCGACGAAAGCGAATTGTGGTTCAAAGTGAAGGTGGCTTTGATCAGTTTTGATGAGAACACCGGCAAGGAGAAGCAATCCAACCAACATTTCCTCATGTGTGCCGACGATGTGCAGGACGCATTCCTCAAAACGGAAGAATACATGAAAGGCAGTGTGAGTGGCTTTGTAATTCCGGCCATCAATTACACCAAGATTGAAGAGGTATTCCGCGAAACTCCCGATGAACGTGAAGAAATGAAACTGCGCGAGCGTGGATTTATCCCCATGAGCGAATCCAGCCTCAATGTGAATGTGGCAACAGGTGAGCTTGCCGGTGAAGTTGCTGACGACAGCGAAGAATAGCATTTGGCCTTGTGCCTTTTTCAATACCCATAATCGACTCAAATGAAGTTTTTTATCGATACCGCCAACCTCGATCAAATTCGTGAAGCTCAGGATCTTGGCGTTCTTGATGGTGTTACAACCAACCCATCACTCATGGCCAAAGAAGGTATTACCGGCGACGAAAACGTGCGCAATCACTACCTCGAAATCTGCACTATTTGCGATGGAGGTGATGTGAGCGCAGAAGTTATTTCGACCGATTTTGAAGGCATGGTGCGCGAAGGGGAGGCCCTGGCAGCTTTGCACCCCAATATTGTGGTGAAAATCCCAATGATAAAAGATGGTGTGAAGGCGTTACGCTATTTCAGTGATAAGGGAATCAAAACCAACTGTACCCTTGTGTTTTCACCCGGACAAGCGCTTCTCGCAGCGAAAGCCGGAGCTACCTACGTATCTCCGTTTGTGGGACGATTGGATGATATTTCGGCCGATGGAATTCAGCTTATTCAACAGATTCGTGTGATTTATGACAATTATGGCTACGAAACAGAAATTCTCGCAGCTTCGGTTCGCCACACCATGCACGTGATTCAATGCGCAGAAATTGGTGCCGACGTGATTACAGCTCCTCTGGAGGCAATTACCGGATTGCTCAAACATCCTCTTACCGATAGCGGATTGGAGAAATTCCTTGCCGATCATCGCAAGTCACAACAAATGCACGCCTAAGCCATGCTCGTTAAAATTCACGACGAAAATCCAGACCCACGCCGAGTGGATCAGGTTGTTGAGTACCTGCGCAATGGAGGTGTGGCTGTAATTCCTACCGATACAGTGTATTCCTTTGTGTGCGATCTGAACAGCCATCGCGGGTTTGAGAAGATCTGTAAGATTAAAGGCGTGAAGCCCGATAAGGCTCAGTTTTCCTTGCTTTGCGCAGATTTGAGCCACTTGTCGGATTTCACTCAGCCGATTTCAAGTACGACGTTTAAAACACTAAAGCGCACGCTGCCCGGACCGTTTACGCATATTCTGGAGGCCAGTAACCAGGTGCCCCGACTTTTTAAATCGAAGAAGAAAACCATTGGTATCCGTGTCCCTGACAGGGAGACCGTTCGCGCTATTGTGCGTGCTCTGGGCGGACCCTTGGTGGCGACTTCGGTAAAAGACGATGATGAAATCATAGAGCATCACACCGATCCGGAACTGATCTACGAAAAGTTTCGTGATGTAGTGGATATCGTTGTGGACGGCGGAATCGGCTCTTTAGATCCCACCACGGTTGTAGACCTTACTTCCGATACCCCCGAAGTCATTCGTGAGGGCAAAGGGGATGTGACTTTGCTGTAACATTGACCAATTGGAACCTGGATTCCACGTTGAGACACTTAGCACCTTAATGGTGTTTCGCAACTTCCTTGGCTAAAGTTTTGCACCAGACAATTGGCATGCGATAGGCGCGAGTGTGGCCGGGAGTTCATGCGTGATTTTCTGTAATTGTCTTCAACCACGTCTTCATTCCCCGCACCTACAAAGTCAGCGGCTCCACAATTGACTGGAATTTACGGATGAACTAATTTTGCAATATTGGGCCTGAGGGTGCCGCCCCGAGGAACGAAAAAATCAGCAAGAGAAAGAGCAAGAGAAAGAGCAAGAGAAAGAGCAAGAGCAAGAGAAAAGAGCAAGAGGAGAGGAAGATGAGGCGCTGCTGATTAAAAATACACTACGTCATTCGATATCGGCACGGGCGTCGATTTATCGCGCCCTTCTTTTGCAATATTGGGCTTGAGGGTGCCGCCCTGAGGAACGAAAAAATCAGAAAGAGCAAGAGAAAGAGCAAGAGAAAAGAGCAAGAGCAAGAGGAGGGCGAGGGGCTGTAGATTAACAATATACTACTTCATTTGATATCGGCACGGGCGTCGATTTATCGCGCCCATATTTTACAATATTGGACCCGAGGTTGAATTCCTGAAATAAACTGATCAATATCCTTTGTCGTGTCAAAACCCGATATGCACGGGTTGTTTGGATCATTGCGTGAAATGCGAATAAATCTTCCCAAATGCCAATGGTATGGCATCTATGAGTCGGGTACTCGTGCAGTGTGGCATGTGCCCGGCATTCGCCAAATAATCAGCAGCAGCACCGTGAATGAAAACGGCTGCCCTCGATGCATCTTCGCAATTCATTCCTCGTGCTAATAATGCCCCAATCATTCCTGCCAAGACATCTCCGCTACCCGCAGTGGCGAGCAAGGGATTTCCGGTGGAGTTGAAGTGTACCAGCCCATCAGGAGTGGCTACCCTGGTGAAGGCCCCTTTCAAAACAATGGTGATTCCATAATTTAC
Organism: Flavobacteriales bacterium; assembly: GCA_020437755.1. Lineage (GTDB taxonomy): Bacteria > Bacteroidota > Bacteroidia > Flavobacteriales_D > Sanyastnellaceae > JADFAK01. The sequence goes on along the minus strand of JAGQVX010000074.1, from coordinate 9,447 downwards.
CGACTGATTGTTCATGGTTTCAATTCGGTGAGATTCACTTTTGTGAGTGCCAAACAACCGATCGAATTCCTTGGGGTGGGGCGTTAGAACAACCGACTTGTTTCGCAGCCGATCCATAGCCTTCAAGCGCGCAATGCAATTTAAACCATCAGCATCGATAACCATAGGTAAGTCACATTCCGACAGTAGTTTATCGATTGCGTTTTGGGTGTCAGTATGAGTACCCAATCCGGGGCCGGCTACAAGGGCTTGGTACCCCTCCAAACTGGGCAACCGGCTCACGTGAACGTCATGGTCATCCACTTCACACATGGCCGATGGAACGGCAGTCTGCATAATACTCAACCCTCCTCGCGGAACATGTGCCGTAGCCAGGCCAACGCCCGCTTGAAGCGCAGCTTCGGTGGCGAGTATGGCAGCTCCCATCTTACCTTCGCTTCCGGCTACAACCAACAGGTGACCATGGGTTCCTTTGTGCGAAAACGTACCACGCAGGGGAAGGAGCGAACTGATGTCTCTCGTAGTCGTCCAGCGATAAGCTCCCGGTTGATGAGGCGTATAACCTGAGTTCAATCCAATATCCAATACGTGAATGGTGCCGCAATGCTTTCCATTTTCAGCGACCAGCATACTCATCTTCGGGATTTGAAACGTAAGGGTATGTTGGGCGACAACTACAACACCGTCCTGTGGATTCCATTCATCCGCCAGGAGTCCGGATGGGATGTCGATGGACACGATGTTGAGGTGTTTGTTCATCTGCCCGACAACACCAGCTCTCCATCCGATGATTTCACGCGTCAAACCGGTACCAAACAAGGCATCAATCAACACCTTACCACTGCATTGGTATGAGCTTGCATTGTGTTCGTCAATTGTGCGGATGTCCACATCGGGAAGTCGTGCGAGATTGTGCTGAAAATCCGTACTGCCTTGTTCGGCAACTCCAACAATTACGACGCGCACATCACATCCCAATTCGTGAAGCATACGTGCAATGGCTAATCCGTCGCCACCATTGTTGCCTGTTCCGCAAACGATTTCATATGAGGTTTTACCATAAATCCGGGTCAGGTGCTCCACGCATTTGGCGGATGCCCGCTCCATGAGATCAAGGGAGGGAATAGGTTCATTTTGAATGGTATACGCATCCCATTCCTGAATTTCTTGGCGGCGAAGTAAGATCATGCCCTATGGATTATGCTCAAATGTACTGTTTTCGGGATTTTGGGAGCCAACTTGCTGGATTTCAACGGGGTGTTTTTTACACGTGTCAAGGTGAAAAAGTAACAAGAGGTGAATCCATTTCCGGCTGATTGAATGCCCTAAATTTGCGACATGCTTCCCGTGGATTCATATCGTCATCAAGGTCTTCGCCGACAGTTGCTCAAGGAGCTGGAGGGCATGGGTGTGCATGATTCCCGTGTGTTGGAAGCGATGAATTCCGTGCCGCGACATTTCTTTATGGATTTGGCTTTTGTGGAATTTGCCTATGAGAATAAGGCGTTTCAAATTGGCGCCGGACAAACCATCTCACAACCCTACACCGTTGGCTTCCAAACTCAATTACTGAATCTCAGTCCGGGTGAGAAGGTGCTTGAAATTGGCACCGGTAGTGGCTATCAAACCAGCGTCCTGTCGAGAATGGGAGTGAAGGTGTATTCTATTGAGCGACAGAAACTGCTTCATGACAAGTCGAAAATGCTCCTGAAAGAACTGGGAATCAAGGCTAATTTGGTCTATGGTGATGGTTTTAAAGGATTGCCCGGCTATGCACCTTTTGACAAAGTCTTAATCACATGCGGTGCTCCTCATATTCCAGAAGCCTTGCTCGAACAGCTGAAAATAGGAGGGAAGATGGTTATTCCACTCGGCGCAGGCGATGTGCAGGAAATGACCGAAATTGTGAAACTGGCCCCCAGTGAGTACGGACGAAAAACCCATGGGGCATTCAGTTTCGTACCCATGCTCACTAGTCGGGAACGTAGGGTTTAGCAAACTGCTAGCTCGTCAATAACACTCCTCGAAATCAGTCCTGAACTTCTTCAACTTTGAATTCTGAAGTGAAATGGAATTCCAACTCCGGATAGTTTTGGCGCTCCATGTCAAGCAGAAACTTACTTGGTGCCAGAAACACGTCATTCCCGTCTTTATCGGTAACAATATCATTTCCCTTCAGTCGCTTGAACTCATCCAGTTTTGCCTGATTTGTGGTGGTGATCCAGCATGCCTTGTAATAGGACTTTGGCTGGAATTCACATTTGGCGCCATACTCGTTTTCCAGTCGGTATTGAATCACTTCAAACTGCAGTTCTCCCACCGTACCCACAATTTTACGCGAGCCCGATTCGATAAAAAACAACTGAGCCACTCCTTCTTCGGTGAGCTGACGGATGCCTTTCTCCAACTGCTTAGCCTTCATAGGGTCCTTGTTCACCAATTCCTTGAAGATCTCTGGGGAGAATGACGGAATACCCTTGAATTGAAGCGATTCACCTTCGGTGAGGGTGTCGCCAATTTTAAAGTTCCCCGTGTCGTACAATCCGATCACATCACCCGGAAAGGCTTCGTCAACAACGTTTTTGGCACTCGCCATAAACGTAGCCGGATTGGCAAACTTCAGCTGCTTGCCAATGCGAGGATGTGAATAAAACTTATTCCGTTCAAACTTACCTGAGACCACACGTACGAACGCAATTCGGTCGCGGTGACGGGGGTCGATGTTGGCGTGAATTTTAAACACGAATCCGGAAAAACGTGGTTCTAGAGGCTCCACAAGCCGCAAGTTGGAAGGGCGGCCTTTGGGGGCGGGGGCTATTTCGACAAACTTATCCAACAACTCCTGAATCCCGAAGTTGTTGATCGCCGAGCCGAAGAATACAGGAGCCAGTTTGCCTTCATTGTATGCCTGGTTGTCGAATTCATCGTACACCCCGTTGATGAGTTCGACCTCTTCGCGCAACGTATCAGCCGCGTCACCAATGTACTTCTCCAGCTCTTCACTATTGATATCGTCAATCGTGACTACATGTTCGCTCACACGCTGTTTGTCGGATTCAAACAGATTCAAATTTCCGTCATACAGCTTATAAACCCCTTTAAACGTGGCTCCAATACCAATGGGCCAGCTCATGGGACGCACCTTGATATTCAGTTTTTCCTCCAGTTCATCGAGCAGGTCGAACGCATCCCTACCTTCCAGGTCCATCTTGTTGATGAAGATGATTACCGGGGTGTCGCGCATTCTGCATACTTCCATCAGGCGCTCTGTTTGTTCCTCAACCCCTTTAACGCAGTCGATGACCAGCACAACACTGTCCACCGCAGTTAACGTGCGGTAGGTGTCTTCGGCGAAATCCTTGTGACCGGGGGTGTCCAGCAGGTTGATCAGCTTATCCCTGTGGTGGAAAGCCATCACCGATGTAGCCACTGAGATACCACGCTGACGTTCGATATCCATAAAATCGGAGGCTGCCGACTTTTTGATTTTATTGGACTTTACCGCGCCGGCCACCTGTATGGCGCCTCCAAAAAGGAGGAACTTTTCGGTAAGTGTTGTCTTACCGGCATCAGGGTGGCTGATGATGGCGAATGTTTTTCGGTGATTGATCTCTTTCTGTAACTCCATGACCCGGTGATTGGGCGGCAAAGGTAATCCAATCCCATTTCAGCAGAAAATATGTATTCACCTATTCTCGCTGTTTCCTATTTTTACGGATAATCCTTAGTATCCAAAGAAATGAAACGCTTTCACCTACTTCTTTTGGCCTTGTGCCTGAATTTTTCCTCATGGAGTCAAACACCTTCACCCATTGAAGTGGTGCTGGAGTCGTTTATAACCGGATTGAATAATCCTGTAGGGATCACCAATGCCGGCGATGACCGTCTGTTCATTGTAGAGCAACACACCGGTAGAATCAAGATATACAACTCTTCAGGGGTATATCAGGCTACGTTCCTGGATATTGGTTCACAGGTAACCGGAGGCAGCGAACAAGGACTTTTGGGGCTTGCTTTTCATCCCCAATACGCGAACAATGGTAAGTTTTATGTGAATCTCACTAATAATTCGGGTGACACCGAAATCAGGGAATATACAGTAAGTGCAGACCCCAATAGCGCTGATGCATCATCGGCTGTATTGCTGTTGAGTATCGATCAACCGTTCTCCAATCACAATGGCGGACACATCGCCTTCGGGCCGGACGGATACCTGTACATCGGAATGGGGGATGGCGGTTCGGGAGGAGATCCGCAGAACAACGCGCAGAACAACGCTTCATTGCTGGGTAAAATGCTCCGTATCGGCGTGCTGGGAAATGGCACCTATTTCATTCCGGGGGACAATCCTTTCATTGGCGATGTGGGGACTCCTGATGAGATTTGGGCGACCGGACTTCGGAATCCCTGGAAGTTTAGTTTTGACCGGGAAGCCGGTGATTTGTGGATTGCTGATGTGGGTCAAAACGCCTGGGAAGAGGTGAATTTTACCCCGGCCAGCTCAACCGGTGGCGAGAATTACGGATGGAGGTGCTACGAAGGTTTGCATACCTATAACACATCGGGGTGCGCCGGAGCGGGTACATATACGTTCCCCGTTGATGAGTACAGCCACAGCGGCGCCGATGGTTTCTGTTCCATTACCGGTGGTGTGGTGTACCGGGGAAGTATGTTTGAGTCGTTTGTAGGTACATACTTCTTTACGGATTACTGCGATGGCCGCATTTACGCTTATCAGTCTGACGGAGGAGGAGGTTTTACCGAGATTATTGCGAACACCAATGGCAATTTCGGATATGTGGCCTTTGGAGAAGATTCGGGCGGCGAAGTGTTTATTGCGGATATTGGAGGAACCATTTACCGACTGGTAGATCCCTGTGATGATTTTAATCCAACCATCTCACTGGTGGGCGGTGAATTCGAGGTTGCCGGAGGAGGAGTTGCCTATTGGTGGTACCAGGATGATGTATTAATACCTGGCGCCAATGCTGTCACGTACGCACCCACTGCTCCCGGGCTGTACTATTGCGTAGTTGACGATGGAGGAGATTGTGTGAAACAAACCAATACCCTGGAATACGCCCTGTTTGGAGGTGTGCCGGGCTGTACCTATGATGCAGCCGACAACTACGATTCTCAAGCAACTGTTGATGATGGTACCTGCACATTCACGTTGGTCAGTCCTTGTCCGGGCGACCTGGACAGCAACGGACTGGTAAACACCAATGACTTGTTGCTATTCTTAGGAGCGTTTGGGCAGATTTGTGGGGAGTAAAGAACGAGAAGAGATTAAATACGAATTACCAGAAGAATGGCTTGTAGGATACTAGTGTGTTTGATGTTGTTGAGTGTATTGCAGTCTTGTTCTACGGAAGACTCCACCAATAATCAAAACGTGGTTAGCTCGAACTCCGGAATCATTGAGAATGATGTTTATACCAATGACTATTTCGATTTTTCACTCCCAATTCCGGTTGAATGGAAGGTGATTACGTTGGACGGTGAGGTATCTGAGTTTGAATTGGATAATGCCGAAAAAGACCATCTGACATCAAAGGGAGCCGTAGATGTCCATTCCAAGACTCTACTAGAAATGGAAAAAAAAGTGCATCCAGATAGTGCAGGAATAAGAATTGTCTTTTTGTCGGAAGATCGATCTGGAATTAAACATGGAGCAAGAGAGTACCTGGAGTATGCTCAGCAATTAATGAGAGATATGGATGGGAATTCAGAAGTTAGGTACGAATTTGGCTCAATTAAGAGTCAATCAACCATAGGCGGGAAGGATTTTTTAGCTCAACCAGTCTTTTTTTGGAATCAGGGTATCAAGCAAGCTCAAATGACTTATTGCCAGGAGTTTAAGGACTACTTGCTTGTTGTTGTACTCTCCGGGTTTGTTTCAAAAGCTGAACTTGCCGAGGCTAAAGCGGTACTAAGTGCTGTTGAATGGGGTGACTAGGTTGTAACTACCTTTTATGTAGGGATTTCAATTTGCTCACAACCCCCTCACTTCTTATTACTATACAATCTAAACCCAACAGAAACCTCCCAATAGGTCTCCCACCAGCGCATGCGGGAATCCTTCATTCCCATTGTGGTGTAGTCAAAGTCGCCAATGATTCGGCCATAAATGTACTTTCCGTTTAAGGCCAGTCCGGCACGCACTTTGGCAACCGCCGGGAACCGCAATGATCGCTTCCTGCCGTCATCGCCTGACCATTGTCGGATTTGAGGGCCAGATCCAGTGTACATAAACAATCCGGCGTTGAGCTTGCCATCGGCTGCAGCTGCAATATATCCGTATCCCACCATTAACTGGATGTTGTTGATCCACAGACGGTTCATGGTTGCAGTTTCGCTGAATTGATCTTGAATATGGGCAGGTACAAATGAACTGTCACTACGCAATTCAACAAACTTTTCAGCCAGCATCATGCCAAATGCCCCTGCGCTTCGCTTTTGTCGCTCAGATTGTTCAAACAAAGCCTTAGCCGATACACTTCGGGAAAAGGTAAATCTCAACGCAGCATTAAAACTCTTGGCCCGCATGTCTTGACGGTATACTACCGATTCCACATCCGAATACAACGAGTCGGGAATCTGCGAGCGGTTTTGCAAAACGAATCCTTTATACTCGGCAAGGTTGAAACTCATACCAAATGATCGTCCCTCAAAACCCAACCCAAACTGCTGATAAACAGGCTGGAACGATTCCGTTAGTTTGGGCTGCAACAAGGGCATGGTGCGTTCATACGAGAAGTTGAAGAACTTAAAGGTGAACTGTCCGCCAAATGAAACTCCGGAGGCAGTGCGGTACATCAGCGGTTTCATCTCTCCATCGCGATCGCCAATAGTGTAGAAGTCCACGTTTTGCTTTATGTACGGACGAATGGCAATAAGTGGATTGATGGGCTCAACGTATTGTCGGTCCTTGCCTTCTTTCTGGGCGTTGGTTTTGGTGGCATTCGCCAAAAGGCCAATCAGCGTGCAGAATAATATGACTGCGTAACGGTGTGTATTGCTCATGGGTTGTTTTGGAATACGCACAAAAATAGAGAACGCATTCCATTTGAAATCGAAAATGATGACAGAGGGAAGTGAGATGGGGCAGGTGACCTATTCCATAACCAGATGATATGGCTCGCCATCGCCTATTTGTCGGGCAATGTCTCCCGCAAAGGGTTTGAAATAAATCACTTCAGTTATTTCTCCCAGGTCGTTGTAATTCTGTTTGATAAACTCCAGGGTTTTACCATACAAATCAGTTACCTCGTTTTCTAGAAATCGACCGTCATCGTCGTATTCAATCATGGAAATGGTGTGAATCACATCGGCAGAGGCATCAAAAGCCAAAATCGATTCAATGTCGCCGGCCTCGTTGTACATAATCTCTTCACGGTAAACCATGGCATTGGTGCTGTTATGGACCATTTTCAAGATAATGTTGTCTTGATCGTCATACATACACACTTCCAATACAGCCATTTCTCCCGATTCATCTTCAATGATCAATTCCGACCATGCATCGCGACGAATAAAGTGGTGCTTTTCCACCAATTGATCTTCCGCATTATAGTACCAGCGGTAAAACTCATTGTCAGATCGCGATTCACGGTGAACCCGCTCTGATATTTGGCCTTGTGCCAAACGAATGATATCCGTAACGCCCTCCGACTCAATAATGCGCTCTTCAAATTCCACGGTTTCTCCATGTACTTTGCGCGTCAAAATCAGGCGGTCGCCGTCATACTCATAATAGGTATCAACCGTATCTCCGCCCGTAAGTTCTTCCTGCGTCCAGGCCAGGCGCCCCTGATCGTCGTACTGATTGAGCGTGGCTAAAAAAGGCTCTCCCAAATGGAAATCTACGCGCTTGATCAAGCGGTCGTCATCGTCATACCATTCCTGACTTACAACGGTCTTTTCGCCTTCTTCTACGTTGTAGGTTGTGATCATTGTGAATTCAGATTTTCATCGAGTTTCTTGCGTATACGCTGCAACTGATCGGTGATTTCCTGTTCTGATTTCTGTGGATACATAGCCACGAATTCATCGTACGTGAGGTCAGCAAATTCGCGAAAATAAAAAGGCAGCCCATCCGGATTGTCCATCCGCTCCATGTACTCATCGAGCGAGGCCTGCTGAACACCTAAGTCGCGCTGGATGGAATCAAACAATGCGCGGTTGTCTACTGCGTCGTGATTCGAGTCTCCACAGGAAAGCACGGCGAAGCAGAAAATAAGTGTTAATAGTGATAAGGTGGTGGTTTTCATATTAGGAATATAGCAAGAATAGTCAGAATATGAAATCCACCACTCGTTTTTTAAGGGCTATTCGAAATCTTCGTCGTCAAGGACAAACAGACAAAGCTGCTGGACGGTATTGCCCAGTTTGTTGCTGCTCGTAATTTGCTGATCCCAATTGGAAGCATCGGTAATATCACGGGTTACGTGCAGTGAATCTTCCGTGATTACGGTGATATTGTCCATTTCTTGCAGACAGCTGTGCGGACTGTCGTTTCCTCCGCGCTGGTAGGTCACGTATACCGTCTCCGATGTGTGTGGATCAATATAAACGGTGTCCGATTCTCCGGTCATTACCGCCTCAAAGGCAATGGAAATAGGGTAGTTGCTGCGGTTTTCAACGCGTTTTAAGTAGGTAGTTTCCCCTTCACAAGAGGTAAGCGCCAGTAAAAGAGCCACAAGGCCCGGATAAATGAGTTTGCTCATAATGCTAAAATTAAGTGAAAATACGTAGTTCGTTCCATGAAGTTTCCCCTCACTTCAATCAATTACGCGCAGCACGTTGTTTACTTGGATTTTGCTCGTTCACTTTCATGCAGTTCTTGGATTTTCACAAGTTTATGCCATCCGGCAAATGGTCAGCCGAAACAACTTCCGGACAAATTCGTTAAAAAGATTGAAATACTTGCATAAGCGATAGTAATACTATTATATTTGCATCCGAAATCATGTTACCGCAAGTGCACATAACAATTAATCCGGCAATTAGCCTCAAGGATCCGATTTCCAGCAAACTGGGGATTCGCATTATTGAAGGCAGTATAGATCTGCTGGATGCTATTGGTTTCGAAGCGTTTACCTTTAGAAAGCTGGCCCAGCATATCGGTTCAACCGAGGCCTCTATCTATCGGTATTTTGAGAGTAAGCACAAGCTGCTTCTCTACCTCACTTGCTGGTATTGGGGCTGGACCGATTACCGTCTGGTTCTTGCCATTTCCAATATAGAAGACCCTTGCGATCGATTGAACAGAGCCATTAATGTGCTCACAGCTCCTATTGAGCAGGACGATCGATTTGCGTATATCAACGAGGAGAAGCTCAATCGAATCGTCATTGCGGAATCTTCAAAGGTGTACCTCACGCGTGAAGTGGATTCGGAGAATGAAGTTGGGGTGTACGGGGTATTCAAGCAAATCGTAGAACG
>JAGQVX010000073.1 GCA_020437755.1 Flavobacteriales bacterium | reverse complement strand
GTACGCACATACTGAATGACAAGGTGCTCGGGTTGTTCGGCTGGCTCTTGCTGTTCGGCTACCACCTGGGTGGCAGTAGTTTGAGCATGCTTCTTACCTCCGCAAGCAGCGAAAGCAAGTACAGTCATGAGAATACCAATATACCCGAGTTGTTTCATGGATTATTTCTTGCGTTTGTTTTGTTCTTGTTGAATGCGTTGCATTTCTTCCAATCGCTGAGCAAAGCCGCCTTTCTTCTTTGGTTTTGCCTTGTTGGCTTCGAGCTTTGCCAAAATCTTTTCCTCGTCGATGAAGTACTTCTTAATAACAATCATCTGGCCAATCGACATCAAGTTGGCGATGAGGTAGTAAAAACTCAGGCCTGAAGCGAACTTGTTGAAGAACACCAACATGATGAAGGGGAAGATGTTCATGATCACTTTCATGTTGGGCATGCCGGGTTGAGATTGCGTAGGCATACTCGCAGTGCTCAATCGGGTGTAGAAGAATGTTGAAATAGCCATGAGCACGGTAAAACCACTGATGTGATTTCCGTAGATGCTCGATAAAAACGGAATTTCGGTGCTCCACGAAACAATGGCATCATAAGCGCCGAGGTCATCTGCCCACAAGAACCCACGTCCTCGCAGCTCTATCGATGCCGGGAAAAACCGGAACATCGCATACAAAATGGGCATCTGCAGCAAGGATGGCAGGCAGCCGGCAAACATGTTGACTCCCGTTTCGCGGTAGAGTGTCATCACAGCTTGCTGCTTCTCCATGGCATCTTTGCCTTCGTATTTCTTATTGATCTCGTCAATTTGTGGCTTCAGCACCCGCATCTTGGCTCCGGAAAGGAAGTTCTTCCAGGTAATGGGGAAAAGCAAAAGCTTGATGAGAATAGTGAGCAGGATGATCACAACTCCCGCACTCGAGATATAGTTGGAGAAAAAGTTGAACACCGGACGAATCATGTTCCGGTTGACCCAGCCGAAAATCCACCATCCGTAGTCAATGATGCGGCCAAACTCATCCACATTCAGCGCGGTAAGTTCGTTGTAGTCGTTAGGGCCAAAGTAAAACCGAAGTGAAGTGGAGCTGTTTCCAGAGGCCTTCAAATCGAGCGGTAACTCGGCACGGTATTCTGTGGTATGCAGCGTGTCGGCGGCGTCGGCCTTGTTGCTGTACACCTTAGATCCCCCTTTAAAACCGTCGTCGGAAATAACGGCGGCCGTAAAGTAATTTTGCTTGAAGGCCATCCAATTCAACGAACCTTCTATTTCATCATCGTCTTCGGTGGATTCCCGCAGGTAGTCGCGGTCTTCACCCATTTCGCGGAAAAAAACGCTGCTATGACGTTGCTCCTCCGTAATACCTTTTTCATGGCGCAATCCCAGTGCTTCCCAGGTGAAAAGGGGCGTATCACTGCTCAGGTCGACGAATTGTTCCAGTCCCACAAAGTTTACCGATGTCACCACTTCATAGCTGTCGGGTGCCAGGGAGTAGGTCATTTCCAGGTATCGTGACGGATTACTGGTGTTGAGTCGCATAGTGAGAATGCCCGGCTGATCACCGCTCACAGTCACATGCTGCGAACTGGGCTGGAAGTAGAATTCACTGGTTTTATGGATGCCTTTGCCCAATTGGACAAACGACATATACATTTCAGACTTATCCTTGTCCCACAGTTGAATGGGAATAGAGTCCCAATAGGTTTTGTATCCATCAACAAGTGTTGCCTGATGAAACCAACCCCCCTTGGTAGAGAGCTCAGCTTTGATTTTGTTGTTCTCCAACACAACGATCTGTTCTTCGCCATTTGCCGAAGGCCCAAAAATGCCATACTTCTCGGCCATCACGGCATCCATGAGGGCCAACTGAGCTGAATCCTGACTTGCAGCTACTATGGTTTCGGGTTGGGCTGCTTCCTGAGCTGGCTTTTCAGCTTCTACAACTTGTGCTTGTTCGGTTTGAGGAGGAGTAGTTGATTCATCGGGGGAGTTCAGAAAATAAAACCCGGCCATCAACACGACGATAAGTACTACACCAATGATTTGGTTCTTGTCCATTTGATCAAATTGGGGGGCAAAGATAGCGCAATTGTTGGATGAATAAAGGGCATTTGTGATGAATGGATGTGGTTGGCAGACCAGCGGATAAAAGCCGGTTTTGTCAACTCACAAGGGATCACCACTGATGGCCGTTATCTTGCATCCATTTGCCTTGTGCTTTTAGCGTTTGTTCAATAATGTCCCGCACACAACCCTGCCCGCCGCCAATGGGAGAGATGTAGTCCGAAACCGATTTAATTTCGGGAGCGGCATCCGCCGGACACGTACTGATACCTGCCAGTTGAAGCACACGATAATCGGGAATATCATCTCCCATATACAGCACTTCAGAGGCATCGATGTTCTTTTCTTTGAGGAATGACTGAAAAACGTCCACCTTATCTTTCGCACCGAGGTAAACGTGGTTTACACCCAGGCCTTCAAAGCGGGTGCGAACCGCTTCCTGCGTACCTCCCGTGATAATAGCAATGTTAAATCCGCACTTCGCGGCGAGTTGCACGGCATAGCCATCACGCACATGGGCGGTACGGGCAATTTCACCAGTGGACAAGAGCATCATAACTCCATCGGTAAATACGCCGTCGTAGTCGAAACAGAATGTTGTGATTTGGGCGAGGCGTTGCTTATAAGTGGTCATGATCTTTAATTATTCGTTCTGAGAAATCGCCATACATGGCGCGCAGTTCAGGATCTTTAAGGAGGTGCAGGTGGCTGTTGAGCACATGCGTATCACCACGCCGCGCAGGTCCGGTCTGAGCCTCACGTGGAGATAAATCCTGCACTTTCAAAGCCGTCTCCAGAATTAGGGGTTTCAGCAAGTCCAGTTCCATGTCCTGATCCTGCAAAATGAGTTCGGCAATGCGGTACAGGTGGTTGCTGAAGTTGCACGCAAATACAGCGGCCAAATGCAGGTGTTTTCGTTGTTCCGAAGAAATCACATGGACTGCATCGCTGATGCTTTCAGCCGCATTCCGCAAAAGGGCCTCGTCCAGTTCATCCCCGGCTTCGATGCACACGGGTACGTTTCGCATGTCCACAGCTTTGTCGCGTGTGAAGGTTTGCAATGGATAAAAAACGCCCCGCCTTCCCGTACTCAATGCTTCCAGGGGCACGCTTCCGCTGGTGTGGACGAGCAGTTGCGCAGGTTCAATCAAGTGGCTTACTGCGGTGAGGGCATCGTCGCTTACAGCCGCAATAATGACATCTACTTTTCGCAATTCCCTGATGTACTCTACCGTTCCTGCTCCTACTTCCCGTGCCAGTCTCTTGGCGTGTTCAGGGTTTCGAGACCATACTTCTACTATGTTGTGTGAAGCAGCTTTTAAGGCATTCGCCAAATGGGTAGCCACGTTTCCCGATCCAATGAACGAGATGTTAAGCATGCGCAGATTTGTTGAGTCGCCGGCGATGGCGGATGGCCATAATGGTACCGATGACCATAACTATACAACCCAGCCACAGAATGTTAATTTGTGGGAAGATAATGGCGTGCATAACGATGAAGTCCTTCTTGCGCTCCTGCTTCTCCCAAATGGTAAGCGTACATTCTGAAGTGCGGGGATCAATGGCCCCCAGTGCGAAGCGAAGCCCCCATTCAGGAACATCCACCACATCGGGCACGATTAGCGATTCACGCAAGATGAAGAGCGGCTCGATAACTTTTTCTTCATTGCCTTCCATAAGGGTGAGCACCAGCTTGGCTACATGGTCGGTTTCAAAGAGGCGGTAATCCGCAGGGTTCTTAACTCCCAGCAGACTGTCAACACTTACCATCGTATTGGAAACCAGCACGCGGTCGCCCACTTTTACCGTATGTTGCCGCCCTTCCAGCCAGCCTTCTTCGTCGGCAACGGCTTCTTCGGTGGTAACATACTTCAGGTACGTGTACACGTCATGATCCCAATAGTGCTTGATGCTTGGCTCGCGACTGTTCCCCTTGGACTTGTTCATGATCAATCCGGGTTCGAGGTCGAAGAGTGGTTTGCCCGGAGATCCATTCACCCACGGTGCTGCTTCGCGAGTTTGTCGGGGGTTGGGCATAGGTACGGCCGACCATAAATCAAAGTCGTCCAGAAAGGTATCCGACGCCTGGTGATCTTCCATGCAGCGGAACATTCCGCCCTTAATCCACACCAAATCTCCCTCGCGGTAGAACTTGTCAACTTTACCGAAGTATTCAACATCGCAGTTGAGGTGAACTCCGTCTTCGCTTTTCTCCTTGTTTTTGTACAGCACAAAATAAGGCCCCATGAGAAGGGTGTCTCCTTCATACATGGCCATATCGGTGCGGTTGTCGAACTCTTCATTCATTTGGCGCAAGTCGCCCAACTGATTCTCACTAATCGTATACTGCTGACTAGTACTCACCACTGCACCAATGATGATCATAGCAAATCCAATGTGCGCTACACTTGCTCCGGCAGCGTCCATTTTGCCTTTGAGGACTCTCAAGATATAATCAAGGTTGGCGATAAACGCAAATGCCGCGGCAAATATGAGCGCATACACCTGCCAGTTGTGATAGCTGAAACCACCTACCCAAATAGCCAGGATGGTAACCAAGATACTGACCACCAATGCGCCCGTGATTTTCTTCAGGAAATCCTTAGTATCGGTTTTCTTGTACTTGAAAAACTGTGTCACTGCCACGAGCAGCATGATGACGATGGTGAAAGGAATTTGCCACTTGTGATACGAAGGAATCACATCGGCAGGCGGGTGATAGTCGTGTTCCGAGGCGCTCTTCAACCACTCCCAACCCAGTGAGTCATAGAGTGATGAGAACATTCCACTAAAGTCTTCGAGAAAAATATTGCTCACCGGCAGGGAGGTCTGGATAATGATCTGTGCCGAAGAGAAGATGAGTACCAATACACCGATAAACACCCAAAACTCACGCGACCATAAATGCTCTTCCTTGTCGGGTCGGGGGAAGTCCCTGCGATAAGTCACGACAATGAATACCAAAGAGGCAATGATAAACAAGGCAATAGCTGCGCTTCCATCCAGCGCTATACCCCCAATTAAACTCACCAGAGCAGCGCCTAGATAGATTTTGCGGTATCGCGGATTTCCGATGAGCATGTAGACCGACAAGCCCCCAAAGAAGAGGACATACAGCAGGAGCTGTGGAACGATGCCACTTTCAACGAAACTGTGGACGGAAGTATCACCCAGTACACCGCTGCGGGTGAGATAGGTGGAGTACAAGACAAATACAAACGACCCCATGGTGAGTAGGAACGTCGCGAAAAGTGAATTGGCTTTGCGTCGGTTAATTACCAGCAAGTGCGCGGCTCCAACCAGCATAATCCAGGGAACGAGGGATGCATTTTCTACGGGATCCCAAGCCCAGAAACCACCAAATCCCAGTGCTTCATAGGCCCACGCTCCTCCCATAAGTATGCCCGTGCCCAATGCCGATACAGCAAAGAACGTCCATGGTATGGCAGGTTTGATCCATCCCGTAAGGTCACGTTTCCACAATCCGGCAATGGCATAAGCAAAAGGAACAACAACCGCAGCAAATCCCAAAAAGAGGGTAGGTGGGTGAATGGTCATCCAATAGTTCTGAAGCAGTGGATTGAGTCCCGTGCCATCCTGAAATTGCTTGTAATCGGCCAGGTAGTTGGGGTTCATGGTCCAGGGCATTCCGAAATTCGAGCCCACCTCCCGCATCAGGATAAACGGATTTTGTCCGAGCTGAAAGTCACCAAAGTACACGCCAATAAGCATGGATCCCAGGAAGACCTGGACCCAGGAAATGACGGAAAGCACGCGACTTTCCCATTTGCCGGCAAATTTGATCAGAATCAGTCCCAGCACCACATGCCAGAACGCCCACAGAATAAAACTACCTTCTTGTCCGTCCCAAAAACAACTGAAGATGTACCGAATGGGCATCTTGTTGTCGAGATGTTTCCAGGCATATTCGTATTCATACAAGTGGTTGAAGAGGATGTACAGCAAGCTGGCCATGATTCCGAAAAGGGCGATGCTGTGAATGCGGAAATTCCACCGTCCAAAGTTCAGCCAGCCCTTTTCATCTTTCCCGGTTGAAAGCATGAATCCGACTGCAGCCAATAAAGACGCCAGAAAAGAGATGATGACAAACGAGGTTCCCAGTATTCCGGGAAGGAGGTGTTCGCCTTGATAGGTGATTTCTTCCATGTGCTTAGTTCGAACCGTTCGAAGCGGTTTCGTCCATCATGTGTTTGTTCTCATTGTACTTTGACGGACATTTCATGAGCACCTGAGAAGCTTGAAACTGACCATCCACGACTTTGCCATGCATATCGATTGATTCGGACTGCTCTAGCCCCATCGGTTTGGGGTCGGCTGAGTTGCGGTAATACACTTTTTGAGATTCGCCGTTGGCATCTACTACGTAGAAGGTGCACAGACTGGCATCTACTTGCGGATCATAAACTACTTCGCGCGATTTATCGAGTGTACCACTCACCTTATACTCCTCTCCCGGATGCGCAAAGGCTTCCGAAAACGTAACCGATGTGCTGGTGTCCATATAGGTCGACAAAATAATCCCTGCCGCTACAGCAATGACTACGATCAATATGATTTGAGATTTCTTCATGTTCAGTTCTTTTGGTCTTGCTTCACCTGATCTTCCAACTTCTTGATTTTTCGGTCGAGGGAAAACAAATACACCCCCATTCCAAGCAAAATGATAGCGACCACAGTCACCACTACATAAATTTTACCCGATTGGTAAAATGTACCCTCCAGGGAGCTGGACTGGGCTTGAGAAGCCAAGGAAATCCAGAGGAAAAGAAGTGTGAGAATCTGCTTATTCATTATAAAGTACTTTTCTCGTGAGGTTGGTAAGTCGCAAACGCATTGTGTAAATCCAGTATCCTATAAGAATCCACCCAAGCACGGCCGGATAGAATACCGTGCGAAGGGCGCTGTCCAGATCGTAGGAGCTAAATGCCGGCGTACCGCCTTTCCCCGGGTGGAGGGATTCGGTAAACTTGGGCAGGATCATCAGCAACACTACCAACATAACGAATGCAAAAATATTATACACGGCCGCGACGCGCGCACGCTTACTTTCTTCATTTACCGATCGGCGCAACACCAGGTAGGCCGCATAAATCAGAAAGGTGGCCATTGCCCCGTTCAACTGCGGATCATTTACCCACCAGGCCCCCCATGTAAAGCGCGCCCATACCGAACCCGTTGTCAATCCGAGGATGCAAAATACAAGACCCACCATGACGCTTTGCTCCGCACGAATGTCGTTTTTCATGGCCGACTTGTTCAGGAACAGCAGCGACTGCACAAATGAAATTCCCATGAGGAAGAACATGGTAAACCACATGGGTACGTGGAAAATCAGATTCTTAATGGTTTCAAAAATCGTAGGTAGAAAAGGAAACCCAAAAGCCTCGACTTCTTCTGACGTTGGACGCTGGGCGCAACTTTCGGGCAAACTGGCCTCTGCATTCATGTTATTCAACGACACTGCATTGGGCAGGTACAGCGTACCGTCCGACGGATTGTTCACGTATAGATCAGCTAGTACCAAGGGCATGCGTTCCGGAATGTCAAATCGCACCCGGGCGTGCACATCATCAGATACCTCTACCACTTCACCGCACAGGGTGATCTCTTCGCTCTTCAGGAAAATCAACAAGTTGTCCTTTTCGGATTCAAAATGCGTATTGAAAGCGAGAACCGTAAACTCTTGAACTCCAGGTTCAAGCTGTGATCGATCTGTAGTTAGAATTCCCGGGTCGAGGGGCGTGAGGAGTGTTGTGATTGATGCGTACAACACGAGAGCCAAACCCAGAAATTTCCACCAATTCCTTGCCATAGAATGACTTACTGATTAGTCGCGCCAAAGGTAGGGAAATAATATGTAGCTCAATGTGACTACTGCCCCATCAATAATGAACATTAACAACAGATTTCGCGCATTTTCTCCCCATGGCATACCAGCCAATGCATTTGCTGAATAGCTCATTAAGATCAACATGGTAGGCAAGATGATCGGGAAGCCCAAAAGCGCCATCATGCCCATGTTGTTTCCGCTCTTTACCGCAATACCTGAAATCAACGTGAGCGCCGCACTCAGTCCGAACGCCCCCAGCAGCAACCCTACTATGAATTGAAGCATGTCGGCCCCGGTGAGCACATCCGTTCCCAGGAATAAGACGTACATCACCAAAGCGAGCAGGGTGAGCAGTGCAAGCAACATCACGTTAAACAGGATCTTCGAAAGGATCACAGCCGTGGGATGGGCGAGGGTATACAGGTATAAGTTGTATCCTCCCGCCTCCCGATCAAACGAGCGACCTACAGCGTTGAACGCGGCAAACAGAATAATGATCCACAGCAAGCCATTCCAAATGGCGCGATCCTCCAATTGCTTAAAGCTGAGGTAGCACACGAAAATGGTAGACAGTGTGTACAGGACCATGCCCCAAACCACGTGTTTTTGTCGGGTTTCGGCCTGGATTTCCCTGCGCAGAAGTGTCCACAGTTCGTTCATGGGGCGAAGATAAACAGGTTCTGACGGTATTGCCCAATTTGGTTTTTATTTGTTGGTGAAATTGCGACCTCACCATGGAGAAAAAGTATGTATTAGCCCTCGATCAGGGAACTACCAGTTCGCGGGCGCTCTTGTTTGATCAACAAGCCCGTTTGATCGCTATGGAACAGGAAGAGTTTACCCAGTATTTTCCTCACGAAGGGTGGGTGGAGCACGAACCGCTGGAGATTTGGGAATCGCAGCAACAGGTCATGCACCGCGTGTTGGAAAAGGCTCACGTGGACTGGTCGGAAATTGCTTCGATTGGCATTACCAACCAGCGGGAAACAGCAGTGGCCTGGGATGCGCGCAGCGGACGGCCATTAGGAAGGGCTATTGTGTGGCAGGATCAGCGCACGAGGGATATATGCGCTTCCTGGAAAGCGCGTGAGGAGGAGATCCGTGCCAAAACAGGTTTGGTTCCCGACACCTATTTCAGCGCTTCGAAATTCAAGTGGTTGCTCGAACATATTCGCACCCATTTTCCGGAAGTGAGCGAGGATGACATTCGTTTGGGAACGGTAGATAGCTGGCTGTTGTGGAACATGACTGGAGGCGAGGTGTTTGCCACCGATCTTTCCAATGCCAGTCGCACCCTCCTTTTCAATATTCATGAGCTTGACTGGGATAGCGAATTGCTTGCCATGGCCGGTGTTTCTCGCTCTAGCTTGCCACAGGTGAAGCCCTCCGATGCTCAATTTGGTCATTATCGGGGAGTACCCATTTGTGCCGTCATGGGCGATCAGCAAAGTGCGCTTTTCGGACAGTTATGCTGGGAGAAGGGGATGGCAAAGAACACGTATGGCACGGGCTGCTTCATGTTGATGAATACCGGGCATACGCCAAATAGTAGGCCGGGCGGTCTCATCTCCACCATTGCCTGGGGATGGAAGGGAAGCGTGAGCTACGCTACAGAAGGCAGCGTGTTCGTGGCCGGGGCTGCTATCCAATGGCTGCGCGATGGATTGGAAATATTGCAGTCTGCTGCCGAATCAGAGGGCCATGCCCGAAATGCCGTTGACAATACAGTATATGTTGTGCCTGCTTTCGCCGGACTCGGGGCGCCTTATTGGGATATGGATGCACGCGGGGCAGTGTTTGGTCTGACAAGAGGTTCAGACAAATCTGTCCTCATTCAGGCCACGCTCGAAAGTTTGGCGTACCAAACCGGTGATATCTTTGAAGCTATGGTGCGGGAATCCGGGCAATCTATGCACACACTGGCCGTTGATGGAGGTGCTTGTGCCAATGACTATCTCATGCAGTTTCAATCGGATATACTGCAAATACCTGTCGAAAGACCAACCTTAATTGAATCCACAGCGTGCGGTGTTGCGTATATGTCGGGGATGACCGCCGGCTTGTGGAGTGAAGATGAAGTAAAAAAGTTCAGAACGGTTGACCGCGAATTCCTTCCTCAAATGGAAAAAGACGAGGTGAGCCGCAGAATTCAAGGGTGGAAACTGGCGTTAGATTGTACCAGAAGATGGAAATCGCCATGGACAGACAACAACAAATAGCACAGCTTCGAAGCGATCAATTTGACGTATTGATAATCGGAGGTGGAATCACCGGTGTGGGTATTGCACTCGATGCCCGCGCGCGAGGCCTGAACACGGCGTTGATAGAAATGAACGATTTTGCCTCGGGCACGAGTAGCAAGTCCACTAAGCTCATTCATGGAGGGCTGCGTTACTTGAAACAATTCGAATTCGGATTGGTGGGGGAAGTTGGAAGGGAGCGAGCCGTGGTGCACCGCATAGCCCCTCACCTCGTGCATCCCGATAAAATGCTTTTACCTCTTATTAAGGGAGGGAACTATGGAAAGTGGCTTACCAGTTTGGGTTTGAAAATCTACGATTGGCTGGCTGAAGTCCGGGGATCAGATCGCCGGAGAATGTTGAGCCGAAGCGAGACTGCCAATGCCGAACCACTTCTCCGCACCGATATCCTGGAAGGCGGGGGGCTCTACGCTGAGTACCGCACTGATGATAGTCGGCTGGTAGTGAGCGTGGCGCGCACCGCGGCCCGCATGGGGGCGCTGGTTGTGAATTACCTTTCTGCCTGTGAGTTTAGCTACAGCCAAGGCAAGGTAAGTGGGGTAGTGGCTCGTGATGAAATCAGTGGAGAAGAAGTACGTATTGATGCCAAATGCGTGGTGAATGCCACGGGTCCGTGGGTGGATGAACTACGCAGTAAGGAAGGGGAGCTCTCGGGAAAGCGATTGCACCTCACCAAGGGCGTGCACCTGGTGGTTTCCCGAAATAAGTTGCCGCTGAAGCAAACGGTGTACTTTGACAATCAGGACGGTCGGATGATTTTTGCCGTTCCTCGTGGTCGGGCCGTTTACCTCGGAACTACCGACACTGATTTTACCGGTGACAAGTCGAGCATTTCTGCCTCCGGGGAGGATGTAGAGTATATCTTATCTGCCTGCAACCATATGTTTCCCAATGCTCACCTTGCGCCTACCGATGTGGAATCGAGTTGGGCAGGGGTGCGACCGTTGATACATGAGGACGGTAAAAACGCATCGGCATTGTCGCGCAAAGATGAGTTGTTCGAGTCTCCCACCGGATTAATCAGCATAGCAGGGGGTAAGCTCACAGGCTACCGAAAAATGGCTGAGCGTGTGGTGGATCGTGTGGTAAAGCGTTTAGGAGCGCCATTCGGCAAATGCACAACCGACCGCATCCAATTGGTAGGTGGTGAGTTTGCGAATTACGAAGAAGTCGGGGCTCTCATCGACGCGCTGTACCGCGATTATAGTCAACTGATCACCGAACGTTCAACTGCGGAGTACCTCGTCCACAACTACGGCACTGAGTCGCGCAGCATCTTGGAATCGGCTACCCGCTTGAACGAATCTCCCGAAGTAGCCCTGGCATTGGCAGAGGCCGAGTTTACCATTGATCATGAAATGGTAGTCCATGGATTGGACTATTTCGAACGCCGCACCGGGCGACTTAACTTCAACGTTCCCGGCATACCCAAAATCAGAGAGCGCGTGTTACAACTCATGGCTCAAAAACTCAACTGGACACGTGAACGATTACAGTGGGAAGAAAACGCACTGGACCAGGCCCTGAAGCGTACAAAGTCATTTTCATAGGACCACGGCGTGAAGAAAAGTACGGTGTTTCCCATGAATGTGTGGAGAACGAGAGGGACGCGACACCTCGCGTCCGACCGAGGGGTTTTCCGATGAATATGTGGAGAACGAGCGGGACGCGACACCTCGCGTCCGAACGAGGATTATCGGTGAATGTGTGGTAAAAGAAAGGGACGCGACACCTCGCGTCCGACCCTGGTTTTCCGATGAACATGTGGAAAAAGAAAGAGACGCGATAAATCGCGTCTCGACCGGGGGGATCCAATCCTAAATCGTCTTCTTACAGAGGTAGAAGTCAGTGCGTTCACAAGTGGTGTCGGCGAGACGTGCTTCCATTTCGTCGAGGGTTTTTGGTGGGGGTACGATAACCTTATCACCTTTCTTCCAGTTCAATGGAATGGCTACCTTATGTTCATCGGAGAATTGCAATGCCTCCAATACACGCAGGATTTCATCCATGTTTCGTCCCACGTTGAGCGGGTAATACATGATCAATCGGATTTTCTTTGAAGGGTCGATAAAGAATACGGCACGTACTGCAGCCGTTTCGCTTTCATTGGGTTGCAGCATCCCGTATAACTTGGCCACTTTCATGTCGAGATCGGCAATGATGGGGAAGTCCAGATAAACACCTGTCTTCTCGCGCACATTGTTTACCCAGGCCAGGTGCGAATGGATGCTGTCGATACTCAATCCGATCAGCTCGGTATTCAAAGCTGTAAATTCATCTTTTCGGATGGCAAATCCGCTCATCTCAGTTGTGCATACCGGTGTAAAGTCGGCAGGATGTGAGAACATTACTACCCACTTATCCTTTGCGTAGTCCGAGAATTTGATCTTTCCTTTGGTGGTCACCGCCTCAAAATCGGGAGCCTGGTCACCAATTCGGGGCATCATAGATACTTCGTTATTTTCCATGGTGTTGTTGATTCTATTAATTACAGGGCAAAGTTGCGACGAAGCAGCTCATCAGTCAAATTGATTGGTGCTATCTCAACATAAAGATTACCTATGGTTTATGTGAGGCGAATCACAGACACCTCGCGTCCGATCAAGGTTTTCCGATGAACATGTGGAGAACGAGGGGGACGCGACACCTCGCGTCCGACCGAGGATCTCCCGTGAATGTGTGGCGAAACAAAGAGCCACCCCACCTCGCGTCTGTCCATAAGAGAAACCTCCCCGGCACCGGCAGGTGTTTTATGTATCTTCGCCCCAAATTCCCGCACTGCGCATGAAACGGTCGAGTGTATTGTTTATTCAGACGGCATTTATAGGTGATGTGATTCTCATGACCGCCCAGCTGGAAACCTGGCACAAGGCCTTTCCTCAGGACGATATCGACATACTGGTGAAGAAGGGGAACGAGAAGCTCTTCGAAGGCCATCCCTTTATTCGAAATGTGCTGGTTATGGACAAGTCGGCCGGTAAGTGGCGTGAATTACGGCGCTTGGTGAAGGAGGTGCGCCTGGCCCGGTACGACAAGGTGTTCAACCTGCATCGCTTTTTTTCAAGTGGTTGGATTGCGGCACGCTCGGGTGCTCCCGTTCGCGTGGGTTTCGACAAGAATCCGATGTCGGCGTTCTACACTTCGCGCATTTCGCACTCCGTGGAAGGCGGTCAGCATGAGATCGAGCGAAATCATGAAGTTATTCAGGCATTCGCCAAATGCGATACGTCCATGCCTCGGCTGTATCCGACTCAAGATGACCTGATGACAGCAAAGGCGAAAGGTGATTATTATGTAATGGCTCCGGCATCGGTTTGGTTTACCAAGCAGTATCCGGTAGAAGGGTGGTTGCAGCTCATTGCCTCATTGGATCGAAACGTACCCATTTACCTTATTGGAGCGCCGGGTGATAGGGGGCTTTGTGATGAAATCATCAACAGGGCGGGTGATCGACCGTTGGTCAATGTGGCGGGTGAGATGACCTTGTTGCAATCGGCTGCGCTCATTGCTTGTGCGCGCATGAGTTATGTAAACGACTCTGCGCCCATGCATTTGGCGACTGCCATGAACGCTCCTGTAACCGCGATCTACTGCTCAACCGTACCTTCATTCGGATTTGGACCGCGCTCCGAGCAGAGCATCGTCAAAGAAACGTACCACGATTTGGATTGCCGGCCCTGCGGTTTGCACGGACACAAAGCTTGTCCGAAAGGCCACTTCAAGTGCTCAGAAATGCGCTGGTGACCATCAGCTTATTCCTCCATGGGGAACCAGGATTCCAGGGCTTCGTACACCGCGTTGTGGAGAATCGAAGCATGGTTTTCACCTGTCATAACATTCAACCTTAGTGTGTTAGGGGGATTTTCCAATCCAGACAGACTCTCATATAAAGCAGCCGCATCTTTCACCATGGTAGGGTGCTCGTCCAATCCCACGGAGATATCTACCTGAAGCGTCGAGAGGTCCTGATCTTTGAGTAATTCGCCTGTGCGGTGCAGCATGCTTTCGTCATCCCACCACAGACTTGGACTCACAATAAGGTAGCGAGAGAAAAGATCCGGCTTATTGAGGAGTACTTCGGAGGCGAGCAGTCCGCCCAGTGATTGGCCTAAGATCCAGTTTTCGCCGGAAGTAGAGTATTGACCAGAAATTACAGGTAGCAATTCACTTTCAAGGAAGGAAATAAATGCTCCGGAATAGCCGCCCGTAGGGATATATTCCATCATCTCAGGCATATCGGTGTGGTGTGTAAAATCGCGCTTTCGGTCCACATTGGAAATCCCCACAACGATCATGTTGGGCATGGCGTACTGCAGGTTGAAGAATTGAACCAATCCGCAGATATGGATAAAGTCCTCATGCCATGAGCCGTCCAGCACATACAACACGGGATATGAAGCAGTGTCACTATAATCCTGAGGGAGGAATACATTGAGGATACGATCTTCGTTGAGTACCTCGGAATGTAGGGTAAGTTGCTCGCCCAATTGAAGGGGGGCTCGCTGCACCTGCCCGTGAAGCTGCATACTGAGAAGGAACGTAGATAAAATGAGCAGTTGTTTCATGTTCTTGTTTCGTGTTGGCGTCAAAGATGAGAATAAAATGGAAGGCACAAGATGGAGACGTTTTTTAGGCTTGTCCATATCGCGAAGTCAGACTACTTTTGCCTTATGCCTACATTATCGCAGAAAGCAGATCAAATGCCCGCGTCGCCAATTCGGAAATTGGTGCCTTACGCAGAGGCGGCCAAGAAGAAAGGACGAACCGTATACCATTTGAACATCGGTCAGCCCGACATTAAAACTCCCGAAGTAGTGATGGATCGCCTGAAGCACATTGAGCGCACGGTGATTGAGTATTCCAATTCGGAGGGGTATCTTTCCTATCGTGAAGGATTGGTGGACTATTATTCGAAGAACAATATCCACTTGTCGGTTGGAGACGTGATGATCACTACCGGTGGATCAGAGGCATTGGTGTTTGCTTTTCAAACCTGTTTCAACGCAGGCGATGAGGTGATTATTCCTGAGCCGTTTTATGCCAATTACAACGGCTTCGCTGTAACGGCCGGAATCAATGTGGTGCCTGTGACGGCATCAATCGAAGATGGTTTTGCGCTGCCTCCCATTGAGGAGTTCGAGAAGCGGATCACGCCGCGTACCAAAGGGATTTTGATTTGTAATCCGGGCAATCCTACAGGGTATCTTTACAAACGGGAAGAGCTGGAACGCCTTCGTGAGTTGGTTATTAAGAACGACTTATGGTTGTTTGCCGATGAGGTTTACCGCGAGTTTTGCTATGATGGCGCGACACCCTTTTCTGTGCTCAATTTGGAAGGAATAGAGAACAATGTAGTGCTGATTGACTCGGTGAGCAAGCGTTACAGCATGTGTGGAGCACGCATTGGTGCCATGATTTCGCGAAATGCACAAGTAATGGCTGCTGCTTTGAAATTTGGTCAGGCTCGTTTGAGTCCTCCCACTCTCGGACAAATTGCCGGTGAAGCCGCCTTGGCCACCCCGCAGTCGTATTTCGATGAGGTTATTGAAGAGTATGTGGGCAGGAGGGATATTCTGGTAGACGGATTGAACCGCATTCCCGGAGTCATTTGTCCGAAGCCATCAGGAGCGTTTTACTGCATAGCACAGTTGCCCATTGATGATGCCGACAAATTTTGTCAGTGGATGCTCGAAGATTTCGCGCATGAGAATCAGACGGTAATGATGGCCCCTGCCACCGGGTTCTACGCTTCGCAAGGAGTGGGTACCAATCAAGTACGATTGGCTTATGTCCTCAACAAGGCGAGCCTGGAGAACGCGGTTAAATGTCTGGAAGTTGCCCTGGAACAGTATCCCGGACGGGTTGAGGTTACCGAGGAATTATCGGCTAACCGTTAAATCGCGGGCTTCGAGAACGGTTCCTTCGGCGTCTTTGACTTTGACGGTGTATTTCCCGTTGTCCATTTCTGAACAATCGATGACCAGTTCATCGTCGCTCAAGCCTGCTTCATAAACCGGGCTACCTGAGCTATTGACAATTTCTATTTTGAAATTACCCGTTCGGTTGAGGTCGAGCTCGGTGTAGTTGGTTGCCGGATTGGGCTCGAGTTTGCGGATCAAGGTGCTGCGATCTTCTTCTTCCTCAGCATCGCCTTGAACACCCAAGGTTTTGCGGTTTTGACCAGAACCCATTGCCATGACCTGCGCCGAGGTTCCTGTCTTTTTCAAGATTTGCTCAAACAACCCACCGAGGCGCGCGGTATCGGCTTTGAGCATCCAGCGGTCACCGTCCTTTTCAGCGATCATGTCCTGGTACTCTGCATTGTTCTCCACCATGTCGTCGAGCAGTTTCCATTGCGCTTCTTCGTTGCCCCAGCCTGAAACTAGGTTGTTGCGCACCTGAAGCGCTGAAAGCTTATAGGAGCCATCGGCAAGGGCGTGTTCCAACAACCACACATTCCCCATGCGGAAGGCTTTTCCTTGATAAATGAGTTGATTGGTTCCCTTCTCCTTGATAATGCTCTCTTTAGTGTCGCGGTCAAATTGAATCATGTACTCATGGGCATTACCACCGTTGGTAGCGTCGCCCAGAAGTACAGCATCGGTCAGGAGCAGGCGCAGGCTCATGTGGCGCTGTGTGAATGAGTCGGTGAAGACCGAATGCGTTTCGGAGATATCGGCAGGAGACATAGCTCGCGACGGTTCAGATGAAGTTGAACAAGATGCGAGCAGGGATGCTCCAATCAAGGCAAATGCAAGGCGCTTTAACATAAGGTCGATTTTTCAGGCTAATTTATACGGGTGGCTGTTAGACTTCGTGAATAAATGTGATAGTTCTCAACACGGAAATGTGATAATCGGCGCGACTCAAGTAGTACTTTTGCACCATGATTATTGACGTCGTGATACCGGCATACAATGAGGAGGGAACCATAGGCAGAGTTGTGGGGGACATTGACCGGAAATTGGTGCGTCATGTAGTAGTGTGCAACAATGCCAGTACCGACGCTACCGCCCGCGTTGCCGAAGAGGCGGGTGCTATTGTTGTCCATGAAACGCGCAGGGGTTATGGTGCTGCTTGTCTGAAGGCCATGGCTTATCTGGAGGCTCTGGAAGCAAAAAGCGATATTGTAGCCTTTATGGATGGCGATTATTCCGACCATCCCGAGCAGTTAAAGGAGCTGATTGAACCTATCATCCAACGCGGTGTGGGTATGGTCATAGGCAGCAGAGCTCGGGGGGAGCGCGAAGCAGGTAGTATGACGCCACAGCAGCGCTTTGGAAATTGGTTGGCAACCCGCATGATTAAAGTGATGTATGGAGTGACCTATACCGACCTCGGGCCGTTTCGCGCTTTGACACGGGAAGCACTGCAGAAGATGAATATGCAGGATCAGACGTATGGATGGACTGTGGAGATGCAGGTGAAAGCCGTAAAACTCCATATTCCGTTTGAGGAGATTCCGGTGGATTATCGCAAGCGGGGAGCAGGAAAATCCAAAGTGGCAGGCACCTTCAAAGGTACTATCTTTGCCGGTTATAAAATTATTCGCACCATTCTCAAATACAGGTAAATGGAGCTCGCTTTGATTATTACGTACGGACTTTTTCTCTCCTTTATCTTCCTGTATAGTTTGGTGCAGCTGAGGCTTGCCGTTTCGTATATGCGGTCGAGGAAGCAGCGTCGGGCGGAACAGGTGCCTGCACATTTGGCCGAATGGCCCCATGTGACCATACAACTGCCTGTTTTCAACGAACTCTACGTAGTAGAACGTCTCATAGATGCCGTGGCAGCGCTGGATTATCCAAAAGACAAACTCGAGATTCAGGTGCTCGACGATTCCACCGATGAAAGTGTTGATGTGGCAGCCGCCAAAATCCGCGAAATTCAAGCCCGGGGAATTGATATTGTTCACGTAATTCGTCCGGAACGGACAGGCTACAAAGCAGGTGCATTGGCGTACGGGTTGGAGCGCGCTAAGGGCGAGTTTACAGCGGTGTTTGATGCCGATTTTATTCCTCGTACCGACTTCCTGCGCAAGACCATTCCTTTCTTTTCCGATCCCGAAGTAGGGGTAGTTCAGACACGCTGGGAGCACTTAAATGAAGACTATAGTCTGCTTACCCGACTTCAAGCTTTTGGATTGGACGCACACTTCAGTGTGGAGCAGGCAGGGAGGAACACACTAGGGCATTTCATCAATTTTAACGGGACCGCCGGAGTGTGGCGCAATCGATGCATTCAGGATGC